>JAYWDA010000370.1:0-9091 GCA_043780105.1 Pseudobdellovibrionaceae bacterium
CCAAAGCGTAGATTGCTTTTCCCCATTGACCCAAAGTCAGTCGGCTTTTTAACCCGAATTTATCCCCGGGATATTTACTGTAATTCGCATATCTTCGAACATCCGTGTTGACGGGCCCTAAAGAGGCGAAGTCTTCTACTCTTGGAGGTAAAAGATTGTCCGTACGATGCCCCTCTGAATCAACTGACCTGGGACTTGTTAACGGCCATGAATCCCCGTACCACGGCCCAATCTTTGCGCCGAAGGGCTTTGCAAATGCGCGCGCTCTTAAGGTCACTCCACCCAAAGGTGCAAAAGGAATTTTTGGCGTTGTCTTAGCTGCAATTCCAACATAGGCCATGCACCAAGGATTTTTTTCGTAACCCAAAGAATAATTATAAGGTGCCGGTGGATAAGTCGACAAAAAGGGTTTCAGATACTTGATAACATCCGCCATCTGCGGATTTTTATCGGCGCCAAAAGGCAAACCATTATTATCTTTGTCGTCAAACGTGCGTATTTTGGTCTCGATCTTAGATCTGCCGTTAGAAGGATTTTCACATTTGGTATCGGTGTAAGTGAAGCCGGGATATATTTTAACTTCGCTTAAAAACTTTGGCGGGGAATAAACATCGATGCCAGAGCTGTTGCAATCTTCACTTCCTAAGGCATTAAATATTTCAACGTCGGAAGTTGGATTAAAACCTTCACGATTAGGACCCGTCATATTCCTTTTCAAAGTTTCAATCATACCTTCTTTTCCACTTTCACCATCAATATCAACAAAATCAGTTTTACTATCTGATAACCCCAACGCCAAATGACGCATCATTAGTTTTTTTTCTGCTTGGTCTTTTGAAAACGCCGCGACAAATCTGCCTAAAATAATATAATTCATAGGTCCAAACGCCTGACAACGATTATCCATGGATCTTAAAAAAGCTTTCGCCATAGAGTTCAAAACAGAGCTGGCTCCTATAAACGGAGCGTAAATCTTGGGTGGCTCAAAGGTCGGAATCGAGCGGTTTGAGTCTGATCCTTTGCACGTATTTTCTTGCGATGGCATGGGCCGAAAAGGCACGTAAGTGATACAAAATGCCGGAGCATTATAAAAGGATTCAAATTGTCGATTTGGCAAAACACCTTCTAAAGAACAGTCAGATCGATTACAAATTTCGATATTTCTTTTTTCAAAAGGGTGCGCCTCCGTAAAATTCCCAGCACTCCCCAGTTGGCGATACCGCCAAGAAAGAAGCTTCCAGCTTTGACGAATTTGATAATTAATATGCCCAATGGCATTTAAGCTTTCACCCTGCTTCATCGCACCGTAATAAGCCGCTAAGTCCACCGAGTTTTGTAAATTAATTTTATGATGGATTAAAAGACCGACATTAATAATCATCGCAAAAAAAAGAAATAGCAGTTGAAAAATCAAAGCCACAAAAATAGCGACTTGGCCTTTTTCATTGAATTTTTTCTTGCGCATCATAGTTGTTTTTCCCAGTCATAACTATACTCGACTCGGGCCTCTTTGACTTCCAATAAACTCTCACTCAGACTTTGATCAGAACATCCCCTCAGGAGACTCGACGATGGTCCGTAATTTCTGTATCGCCACATTGATTTTTATTCAGGTCACGTCGCCACTCTTATCTTCGGCGCAGATAAAAAGCACACCGCTGTCGTCACCGCCACTCAAAGTAACTAATCCAAATACTTTGTTTGAAGGTTATTCGAAAATTATTCTGAATGGCTTGCACGTGGGCTACACAGTCTTAAGGTATGAATTTGATCCCAAGAAAAAACAATTCCAAGCCACTTATTTGGTAAAAACTGAAGAGCAAGGCGGAAATATTCTTGAGAGCTTAAAAGCTGTCGCCGACCAAGATTTAAAACCGATCTCTTACCAATATGTTTCTTTGATCGATAAAAAGCCAAAAACTATTGAAGCGACTTTTAAAGGTCAGAAAATGACCGGCCTCATGAAGGAAGGAAAAACCAGCAAAAAATTAATTTCGGATTTACCCAAAGGCACCGGCCTTGCCATTTTTCTGTATTATCTTATTTTGCGAAGTCCCGACGGCTTAAAAACAGAAACCAAATACAATTACAAAGCCCTTGCTGAAGAGGATGCCAAAGTTTACGACGGCGTTGCAGTTATCGGAAAAGAAGAAAAATTTAACGGTATCAAAGCCTACAAAGCATCGAACACTTTTAAAGACGTTAATTACACGTTTTATCTGACAGAAACCGGCGAAGCCCTGATGACCGATACCCCAGCCGCTAATATTAAAACAATTCTTGTGGCCAGCCCCCAAGAAGCCGTTGCCAAATTTAATGTCCCAACGCCAATTCTTACAAATTTATTTGGCGATGTTCCAACTGGTGTGACCAACGCTGTGGCAAAAACTTTAAATGCTGAAGCTCGCCCCATTAAAAATCCACCACCGACAAAACGTGAGGGCATACCGCCAGATCCAAAAATCATGATCAAAGGCAGCCCCCAAGGTGAATAAAACAATTGGGCAGCTTCTTTTTATTGGTGTCTCTGGCGAAAGCTTAACGGCTGATGAAAAAACTTTTATTGTCGAAAATAATATCGGCGGCATTGTCCTTTTTGGTCGCAATTTAAAAGAGCCAAAACAAATTCACGCCTTATGCACCGAGATTCAAAGCTTGCGACATCGCATGATTGATAAAGCTCCACTTTTTATTGGTGTTGATATGGAGGGCGGCCGAGTCATGCGTTTGAAGGCGCCTTTCACTCCGTGGCCTGCGCTTAAAAAGTTAGGGGATCTAGATAATTCGTCAGTGACCTATCACTTTTCTTATCGGATGGGCCTAGAATTAAAAGCTGTCGGGTTTAATTTAGATTTTGCTCCTAGCGTGGATGTTTTAACAAATCCTAAAAATACTGTGATCGGCGACCGCGCTTTAAGCAGTGATGTAAAAATGGTTGATAAACATGCTTCAGCTTTGGTGCGTGGATATATCAAAGCCGGCATCATCACATGTGCCAAACATTTTCCTGGCCATGGCAACACGATGCTAGATAGTCACCTAGCACTTCCGATCGAAGAAACAGATTTAAAGCAACTTCAAGAGCGCGAAATAATTCCTTTTAAAAAAGTAATTAAATCCCGCGTCGACATGTTGATGATGGCGCATATCCTATTTCCCAACATTGATCCTTCGGGGCCAGTTACTTTCTCTGAAAAATTTATTAAGCAAATTGTTCGCGAAGATCTCAGATACAAAGGCATTGTGATTTCAGATGATCTGGATATGAAGGCCATGACCAATAAATGGAGCCGCGAAGAAATTCCCGTGAAAGCTCTGCAAGCTGGAATTGAAATTTTATTATACTGTAATGAGCCGGATTCACCAGTGATCGCGCTTGAATCTGTGATGACCGCTGTTGCGCAAGGGCAGCTTGATAAGAATTATTTAGAGTCTGTAAAGCAAAAAGTTTTAGCCTTAAAAAAAGAAAAGCTAACGGATCCAGATCCTATGGTTTTTAGTGAGGCGATCAAATTTATTGGGCATCCTGATCATTTGAAATTAGCAGCCGCTTTACAAGAAGGCCAAGTTCCGGCAGGACTTTTGCCCGAATAAGCTTTGAACAACCTTGAAAGTTTTTCCTAAAAGTCGCGCTTTTTGCGCCTGAAATTCAGCCTAACTAGCTAAGATCGTTTAAAATTCGGCCCGAGATTTGTATCTGTTTTCACCGGGAGAATATATGGAAAAATTTAAGCTCACTCAAGATGGTAACGGTCACTATAAAGCTGACTTTAAAACAGGGGTAAAATCTTCGACTTCTAAGGATTTCAATTACGAACTTTGGAAGCAGCTTCAAGATGAGCTTCACCCTGATAAGTCAGGTCGATTTTTAGCCTCAAGTATTTTTATCCACGGACTTTTTATTTTGATCGCATTTGCAGCTTCCTTGCAAATGTTTGAAGATAAAAAAGAGGCTCCTGTCGAAATTGAAATTCTAAATTCAGGCGCTGTCACACCGTTAAGTGCGGCCGCAACTTCTACTTCAAGTTCCGAGCTTGCGCAGCCAGAAGCACAAGCCTCTGAACCGATTGTCGCAGCGGCGCCGAAAAAAGCTGAAAAAGATGAAGTTGTGATCCCCGTAAAAGCGGCGCTTCCACCCCCGAAACCTGCGATGCCTGTAAAAGCTGTGAAACAAGTGGCTAAAGCGATTTCAGCACCAGCAGCGGCTGTCGTAAAAACATCTGCTCCAAAAACCGCGCAGGCAAAAATTCAAACTTATCAAACCGAATCACCTGTGGCACTTCCCGATAACGTAAATGATATTCAAGAGCCGCAGCTGGCTGAATCCAAAGCAGCTCCAATCAATCCGAATGATATTAACGACGATGACTTAAAAAAAGATTTTGAAAAAGTGGATCATCACGACAAAAAACAAGTTCTAGCTTTAGCTAAAGATTTAGAAGATCAAAATAAAGACGCTTTATCAGAAACAGAAAAAGTAGCTCAGCAGATGGCCGAACAAAATGAAATGGAAGGCGAAAAAATAGCCGCTTTCAATGCTTCTCAACGCGCCCGAGATGCTCAAGCCATTGCTGCTGCTGAATCCAGCGAAAGAGCGGCCTCCGCCAAAGCGGCTCAAGAAGCAAAAGAAGCGCGCGCAGCCCAAGCTGCCAAAGCCGCCGCTATCGCTTTAGCCGCAGCCTCAGCAGAAAAAGCGTCGCAAGCGGCCGCCAAAGAAAAAGCAGATAAAGAAATGGCCGGTAACGGCAATGGTTCAGACGGCGCCGCCAATGGAACGCCGACAGGAATTCGAGACGCTCAGGATCTACGACAAAGACCGGGAAATCCACTTCCACAGTATGAACAAAACGAGCGACTTTTAAATCATCAAGGGAAAGTCGTATTCTTGGCATACGTGACACCAGAAGGGGTTCCGACCCAATTTAAACTTTCAGATTCAACAGGCTATAAAAACTTAGATGCAAAAACTTTGAAAGCTTTAAAACAATGGCGCTTTTATCCGGGCCAAGAAGGCTGGGTTGAAATGGCTTTTAACTGGAATTTAAAAGGCGGCGCTCAGGAAATTCCGGCTTTGCTTAAGCGAAGCGCTAAGTAACAGCCGAAGCGCTAAGTAACTTCAGTTCAAACAAAAACAAAAACCCGGTCAAAGCCGGGTTTTTTTATGATCAGATGATAAATTTAAAAAATTATTTATCGCCGAACAGGGTCTTAGCAGATTTGCTTGTGCCTTTGTTTTTCAAAGCAGCTTTTCTTTTGTGACCACTTGTTGATTTTTTTCTTTTTCGGATATGCTCAGTTTTCGACGTTTTAGATGCCATGTGGCCCCCTGTTTAAGTTGTCTTAGCTATCAAAATTTAATACCTAAGTCAATCGAGTGCCTTTCATTAGCATTTCGAGGAAGCTCACTAAAAAAGGCATAATTTATAGAAAATCGGGGTAAATCCAGTCCCAGACCGAAGGAGGCCGACTTTTTCTCGGTAAAAGTGTCGTCTTGGTAGCCCACACGGCCCACAATCCAGCGATTATAATAATTCTCAAAACCCAGCATGCCGGTCATTTTACTGAAATTATTATTCGGGGCCGACACGGCGTCCAAGCGAACTCGCATGGTTGGTCGATAAAGCCAATTGGCGCCAATCCCTGTTTTTTGCGTCAATCGGTACTGCGAGGGCATTTCTTCACGACCGCCAAGCATATCATAACCAACAACCGCAAAACCCCAATCGGGGCGCGGATTATAAAGTAATCCCATATCCACATTGGCTTGCTTATAAAGATCATTTTTATCGTTCACTTGGTAATAGTGGCCCGTCACTCCAAATGCCAAATTTTTAGCCGTACTTTCAGCTAAAGTGACCCGCATATCATGCATGACAGCATCAAGCGGAGAATTTAATTTTCTTTGCACATAACCTAACGAACCCGGAAGAATGAGTTCTCGGTTATTTTCAGACAGCGCAATTGCCAATTCGTCTTTGGCTTCTGAAATAAGGACTTGTCGGTTGGGTTGATGGACCAAAGTCGCCGGATTCAGAAAGCTGGCCTCGCCAATATCAGTGGCCGCACGACCGGAACCTGCCGTTGCACTGGTCACCGACGAATTATAAATTTGGGCGAACGCGACATTTGAGATAAGGTAAGTTGTTACAAAAGCGACCAGGAGTTTCATGCGTTACCTCGTTTTTTGCTTTTCAATTTTTTTATGTTACCAGAGTTTTTCGGCGCAATTCAACTATAAGGTCGAATGTCAAAATCCCGAAGACTGCCCCGAGTGGTTTGCCACTCTAGTTCATCCTCAAGGCGTCTGCTCAAGCTCTTTGATTGGCTCCGATCTGATCGCGACGAATTTACATTGTATCCCAGACGACTTGGCACAAGTAGGCGCTGACTGCCATAAACGCATCGAATTTATTTTTCCATCGGGGGGTGGTAAAAATGAAGAGCGGATTGAGTGTGACCGCGTGCTGTATTTATCTCCGCCTCTGGGCTCCGATACCCTGAAGCCCGATTATGCTTTTATTAAACTAAAAACCTCACCGCAAAGACAACCGCTGGAAATTTCGCAGCAGGGTTTTCCAGATCAATCGAAAGTGACTATTTATAAAATGGATCCTGATGCCGAAGGAAGCCATGGGATTGTTCGCAGGATCCAGTGTTTAGCGATTCAGAATTCGATCATTAATCCTTACTTTACGTCTGACACATCACCATTAGTTTTGCTGACAAATTGTCCAATTATTAAGGGCAACTCAGGGTCGCCATTAATTTTGGCGGATGGCCAAGCTCACGGAGTTGTTAGTGCCACGGTCGAAATGCCGATGACAAAAGCTTTGCATGACCGCATAGGCTCAAATCCAAAATTAAGTTTTGGCTTTGGATCTAATTTTTCTTGTCTAACGAATCCCGATCTTGGTTTTTTTATGAAAAAGGCTTCGGACTGTGAAGTGGCCATTGATCCGATGAATCAGCAAAAAAAAGCCGACGCCCTCATTCAAAAAATCATCGATAAAGCCCTTAAAGAGTTGCAAGAAAAGGTGAATGGCGGAGCCCAAAAAGCCTTGCTTGCTGGAAAACCTTTACTGATGTGGCAAGCGGTGGATGAAAAAATCTCTGCCGTTAAGCCAAAATCGAATCAGCTTTTAAAAGTGACCTTTATTCCGCAGTGTCTGCTGCCAAAAACACCGGATTTAAAACCTTTTGAAAGTAAGCTTTCAAAAAAATTAGTTTCCATTCCGCAAGAAATTCCAGAATATTTAGTTTCAGAGAAATTAGATGAGTACTTACGCTACGCGGTTCAGCTTGACGAAACTAAAAAGAAAATTCCATTAACTCTGATTCCAAAAGATCTGATGAAAAAGCGCGGGATCGCAGTTCAATTTAATGAGCGCGAGACCCTGATGAATCTTTGTTCTGAATATACGATCAAAGGAAAATAGCCTACTGCCGAAAGCAAAAGCTAACATACTGAGCGCAGCGTTTTAGGGGAGGACTTGCCCCGTAAACTCCATCGGCGGCATTGACGCCGTCGTAACAAGCGGCACCAACGTTGTATTCAACACCAGATTTTGCAGCATCAGCACTGTAGCACTCGCCTACTTTTGGAACGGCACAAGCATTATCAATACTGACATCCCAATATTCAGCCTTCAAATGACGGCGAATTCGCTGCATGCGCCGGCGGTAAGCCGCATCACCTAAACGAGAAGCTGCATCCATCGGGCAAATTGCACGGTCAGCAACACGAACAATTTTAATTTGATCGGGAGCGGCACACGCCCATGTTCCTGAGACTGCAGAAGTCGACAAGTCCATTTCACTAACAGTGGACATCACGGCTTCAGTCGAATACCTGTAGGGCACACTGCCCGCCTGGCGAAAATCAACAATGTAGCCACGCCCGGTGGCTCGACTGTTCGTTGGTTGTAATCCACGAGGATCCGAACCCGAAATACTGCTGGCATAAGTCAAAGCAAGTACGCCTGCCGACCGCAATGTTTTTCGAAACTGCGAAGTCGCGGCTTCATTCGTGTTATAGGCCAGTTTACTTTCAAAAATTCTTGATTCCGTGGGTGCGAAAGAAAAGTAATTTGTAAATCCAGTGTTATAAAAAAGCGGATCCATAATGCGATCATCGGTGGGATCCATCAGAATATTCAGAAAATCAACTCCGTAAGCTCCTGCGGAACCGTTGGAACTAAAAACTGATCTTAAATCGGTTCGCAAACGAACAGAAATCTGCGGCGAAGCACCAACATTCGTCGGTGTTTCTGAAAGATATTGTTTCAGCTGTGGGACGGAAGGCGCCGTTGCTGGATAAATGGCAGGGACTTTACTTTTTGCATAGGACATAAAGGCATCTGAAATTCGAAGGCCGCCATTTTCATAGCCACCTGCTTTTATAGAATAAAACGCGTCTTTATTGGCATCACCACCAATGCAGGACATATAAGAAAGTTGATCAAAAGTAGCGTCAAACGCAAAGGGAGCACCAGCGTTTTTTGTGGACAAAGTATTCAGGGATAAATCAGCTGCACCTGGATCGGCGTCAAAGCCAGCCTTACCGCAGTTTTGAAAAAAAACTGTGACAAGAATCGCAAATAAAGCGATTGAGCCCGTCATCCACGCGGAAACCTTCTGGTATTGCCTCATATATTCCCCCAAATAAGGCTAACACATTCCGTCTTATTGAAGCCTCTAAAATCAAATAGTTGTCTAAAAATGAAACGTTTGGCATTTGTAGGGGCATGACGAAAGTAAAAAAAGCCATTATCCCCGCTGCTGGTCTAGGAACCCGGTTTTTACCGGCAACGAAGGCTGTTCCCAAGGAAATGCTGACGATTGTAGATGCTCCTATTATCTTTTATGTGGTCGAAGAGGCCGTGCAGGCCGGCATTGAAGATATTATCCTGGTGGCGGGCCGAGGAAAGCATGCGATTGAAGACTTTTTCGACACCTCTTATGAAGTCGAAGATCGTTTAGCCAAAGATGGCAAACTTCATTTGCTAGAGCGACTTTCAAAAATCCGCGACATGGCTAATATTATCAGCATCCGACAAAAACATGCTTCTGGCTTGGGCCATGCAGTCCTTTG
>JAYWDA010000371.1:0-1856 GCA_043780105.1 Pseudobdellovibrionaceae bacterium
AAAACCTGCACCCGTGGTCTCGATTTTTGTTTTTGAACCATCCTGATTTTCAGAAATAGATCTATATGTTGATAAAACCCAAGGAACTGCTTCTTGAAAAACGGATTGCTTATGACCCAGGGCTGTGGTCATTGTGACTTTACCGTCAATTCCAATGGCTAATGTTTTTGCTCCACCACCGGTGTCGATATCTTGCAATAGCGTGCCATCGTTGTTGTATGAAATAGTTGAAAAATTTCCTTTGGGTTTTGTAAACTTGGTGATCAATCCTGTATTTGTACTTTCAATTTGATAGGCCTCGTTTGTCGGCTGAGTGATTCTTTGTAAATAACCGTTGCTATCCATTGTTAAATTATAAATTTGTCCATAAGGACCTGTAATCTGCGTGGCCTTTCCATCAGTGCTTCTGGTTATTAGTATTATGTTTTGATCTGTGTCAGAAATTGAAATAAGTTGATTATTTAGGTTGTAACTAAATTGCCATTTCACTTGGCCCGTTTTTGCAAATAGGGTTTGTAAATGTTTTCCGCTTGAATCAAACACAAAAATTTCAGAAGCATCTGGGGCTGCTACAATGAATTGTCCATTTAAAACCTGTGGGGACGGTGATGCCATTTTTCGAATTAAGTTATTTGCTGCATCAGCTATTATAAGTGATTCATCGGGCATCAAATACAAACCTAGCGGAAAGTTAAATAAGGTTTTATCTGCGGGATTATTACCGCCATCATAGCTTGCAAATAACGGAACGCCTGCAACAGTTCTAATGTTGTTATTTAAATCAACAAATCTGACAACACTATTACCCGTGTCTGTGAAATATATTTCACCGCGACTTGTGACTACAGCGTTTGTTGGTCGGTTTAACTGCGCTTGTGTGGCTAAACCGTTATCACCAGAAAAACCTGGTGTACCGTTACCAACGATCGTTTTGATAATGCCGCCTGGTTCAATTTTTCGGATGACATGATTTCCTTTATCCACAACATACAAGGCCCCATTGATATCAGCGTAAGTTACATCTGGTTCGTTAAAACTTGCATCTGTTGCAGGGCCATTATCGCCACTGTAACCACGTGTTCCGTTTCCGGCATAGGTTCTGATGATTCCATTTGGTAAAATCTGTCTAAGAACGTTATTGCCGCTATCTGAAAATAAAAGTGATCCATCAGCTAACAAGAAAATAGCTAGTGGTCGGTTGATTTGTGCTAATGCAGCCGGACCGTTATCACCTGTGTACCCAGCATTGCCGTTACCAGCGATAGTTGTAATAATTCCGCTTGGATTTATTTTCCTGATCACGTGCATCGTGGCATCTGTGAAATATAATGATCCATCACTAGCAAATGCCAAACCCACAGGGCTTCCGATTTGGGCTAATGTAGCTTGGCCGTTGTTTCCTGTATTACCCGGAACCCCAGTGCCTGCAATTGTCGAAATAATTCCGTTTGCAGATATTTTTCTGATTCGGAAGTGACCGTAATCAGAAATATAGGCCGAACCATCTGGGCGCGGTTGATAATAAACTGGAAGTTGTAAGTTCGTAAATAAAGCTAAACCCCCGTCACCTAAAACTTGGCCTTCACCAGCAATGTTTGTCACAACAGGTGATAAACCGTTTGAGTCAATAATTTCACCCGTACCTAAGGATAATTTTTTAGTTACTGGATTGTATTGATGATGCTGTGAAAAAGTCCAGCCACCAATTTCGTTTTGTACTTGCGTTGACTGATAAAGTTTTGGTGGATTCATCAGTACGGGTACGTTTTGTACAACAGAGAAAGCTTTACGGCTTGGAACCGATGTACCCACTGTATTTTTAGCCCACGGTGAATTAAAAGTTAGTCCATCTGGTG
>JAYWDA010000372.1:0-2921 GCA_043780105.1 Pseudobdellovibrionaceae bacterium
ATTAAATCACAAAGTCATTCTGTGTCACCCGGAGGGGCTGCAAAGCTTACGGCTCAATCACTCGGGGTCATGCTGAATCTGCAAAATGAAATGCTTAGAACTCAAGCGACGGGGCTAAAGCTTCAAGCGCAGACGCTGGCATTGCAAAATCGAAAAGATAAAGATCAAACCCGGCAAATGGTCGCCAGTGCCGACAACATCAACTCAGCCTTGGCTAGCGCCCAACCACAATTTAAACTCCCGCGATTTGAATAGGACTTAATACCGTGGATATTTCTTGGATTTCATCTCAGGCAAAAGACATTCATGCGTTCTTCGTATCTATATTCTATGCACTGGCGGTTCTTCTGCTCGTGATTGGAGTGTTGATTGATTACTGCAAAATGCCCATCGGCGGCGTTCCGGCTTTTCAGCAGTTAGTTGGGAGGGCATTAGTCGCGGCCATTCTTCTAATTGCATATCCTCAAGTATCGAACTGGATTTCAGCGGTGGCTGATGCCATCTCCGATCACCTGGGAAGCATCAACACCTATCAAAGTGTGCTTAAAAGCGCGGGTTCAACTTTTAAGGATCACTCATGGTCTTGGACGTCTCTTGGCGACACGCTGTTGTCGGTCGTGGCGATCTTAGCCTACTTTATTCTGTATCTCACAGTTTACTTTTTTGATGCGGCCATCGTTTACTGCCTGGTGCTTCTCTATATTTTTTCTCCAATCATGATTGCGTTTTATATTTTGCCTCAAACGGCGTCTATGACTGGCGGTTTGTTTCGAACACTTTTTGAAATTGCGGCCTGGAAAATTGTGTGGTCTGTCCTTGGAACACTTTTATGGAGCACGGCACTTCATAATTTCGAGGCAAAAGGTCAAAACTTTATTACGCTGTTAGCCCTAACGTTGATGTTAGCATTTTCAATTCTTCTCACTCCGATTGTTGTTCGAAATTTAATTTCTGGCGCTCTTTCGAATGTAGCAAGTCAGACGGCGGGTCTTGCGGCGATTGGGTTATCAGCTGGATTTGCGAGCCCCGGAGCCTTAGCGGGCCTAGCATCCAATGGAACAAAAAGGGCTTTCGGTTGGAGTTCGAGCAAAGCTTGGCAAGGGGCGAAGAAAACCTATCAAGGAGCTCAAGCTGCTCCTGGATGTGTAAAAAATCAATTTTCCAAAAGGCTGCAAGCTCCGCAGCAAAAATCAAACTCAGAGGTCAAATGAAATTCACAACTGCATGGGCTAAAACTGCGGCCCAGAATGTCACACTTAAAATTGCAACCCTTGTCCTGGCCGTTGTATCGGTCATTCAACTATTTGTGATCGGTGGACTTGCGGCTCGTGATTTGCCAGTGATTGAACGAGGATGCTTCTCGCGACCGCTGCAAGCAAAGCCTATTGATCCTACAAAAAATGAAATTGAAGCCTTTCTTATTGAAGCCCTTCCTATGCGATTTGATTCCAATGGGTATTTAAAGGAAGGATTCCTTTCAATTGAAGAAACGGTTTCACGGGAGAAAGAACAATCGGCATTAAAACAGCGCCAGATTCAACAGCGAATTCTTGTTCAGGACGTAAAATCTGACGGCAAAGAAGTTGTGGTAACAGCGGACCGCGTGCTTTCAGTCGGAAAAATTAGGTCAGCACTCACCCTTAATCTAAAAGTCGTTGTGCAACAATCAAACCGGACGTAATCAAATCCCTACGGACTTATTCTTAGCTCCGTCAGTCAAATCGAAGAAAAGGAGGAAAAATGATCTCTATCATTCAGGTGATTTTAGCACTCTGCCTCTCGCCACAAGTTTTTGCCGATAATGTGAAGACCATTAAACTTTGTGAAAAAAGTGTGGCTACCATTTATATTTCTCCAAAGGGCACTGTTTTAGATTTTCCGTCTGAGCCTGAAAAAGTAGTCTTGGGAACTAAAAATTCATTCTCAATTGAATATATCAGAAGTGATTTGGCGATTTCGCCCGCGACTTTAAATTCAAAATCAAATCTGTTCGTTTATCTTCAAGGTCGCAGATTCGTTCTTGATCTGGCAACTTCGCAATCAGGTGTAACACTTTATTTTATTAAGGACTGCGACGCAGATAAAGTATTGGTGAAGAAAAATGGAAAATAAAGAACAAACGGTCGAAATCACCACTGAACCAAAAATCGAATCACGATTCGGATTTGGCAAGGACAACGAGGTTCTCTCGAACCGTATGATCAAATGCTGTTCGATTGCTACCGGAGTTTCACTGATTGTCGTCTTTCTGATGAAAAGTCCTGACAAAGATACCCAAGAAGGCCCTGGGGTAAAAGCGCCTGAAGCCTCACAAATCAACTCAAATTCGGATCGTGGCACGTTCGAAACGTATTCTGCATCGCAAGAAAATAATCGGTTGAAGGAACAAAATAGAAAGGGCCGACAAAGCGTAGTGGCAAAACTTCCAGGCCTTCAAAAAATTGATCGTCACAAGGCAGGACAAATTCCTCCAGGTAGTCTTGTAAAAGCTGTTTTAATTACGGGTGCTTCGAATGGTCCGGTCAGAGCCGAAACCACCGAAGCTCTTCGTATTCAAGGTGAAACGTTAATTCCCGCTGGTGCGACCTTACTTGGTTCCGGGCAATCCACCGAAGAGCGACTGATCGTTCGATTCACTCAAGTGGTGTTTAAAGACGGAAGTTTTGAAAATATCCAAGGCCAAGCCGCCGATGCCGAGGATAAAACCGTCGGTCTTCGCGGATCAAGGGTCGGAAAGTACGCCATGAAATATGCGACTGCCATTGGATTAAATTTTGTCGGTGGCATGGCAGAGGGTCTTCAAGACCGCGAAGTCGTCGGTCAACAGGTTGTCACAAAACCAACTGCACAAAATGCTCTTTTAAATGGGGCCAGCAAGGCAACCCTAGAAATGGCGAATGAGACGATGATGGACATTAAAA
>JAYWDA010000373.1:0-9868 GCA_043780105.1 Pseudobdellovibrionaceae bacterium
ATCGTTGCCTGTGGCCGGGCACTCCAAACCAAAGCCGCAGCTCCGGTCACAAAGGGTGCTGCCATACTTGTTCCCGACATACTTGCAATGCCATTGGGGTAGGCCGAAACAGGAACCGTACTGAAAATATTTTCTCCAGGTGCCGTTAGATGCGTTAGTAAAGTGCTGTAGTTTGAAAAAGTCGTCAGTAAATCGTACGGAGTATTCGCTGCCACGGTGATTTGATTAAAAATATTAAATGAAGCTGGTGATTCCAACACTTGACCAATATCAACGTGATCATTACCGGCAGCCACAACCATCAAGATTCCAGCGTTGGCCACTTCTTGAAATTTATCATACATAATTTTGCTGCAATCAGGTCCGCCCCAGCTGGCATTAATAATTTTCACATGCCTTGCCATCATGTAATCAAGAGCTCTTGAGGCATCAGAAAAACTTCCGCTTCCTTGGCTGTTTAAAAAAGCCGCTTCAATAATTTTTGCATTGTAAGCTAACCCTTTGATAGAACCCGCGGCAGGATCTGCAGCGATGATTCCAGACACATGCGTCCCATGTAACGGAATGGGATTTTTTTGTCCTGGTGGCGGCGTTGCTTCTGTATAAAACGCGCCCCCGTAATAATCATCAATGTAGCCATTATTATCATCATCAATGCCGTTATCAGGAATTTCTCCGGTATTGACAGCAAATTGATTTTTTAATTGTGGATGTGAAGGATCAACCCAGGTGTCGACAACTCCGACAGTGATTCCCTGGCCTGTAATTCCAGCGCTCCAAGCCGCATCAGCAAAAATACTTTTTTGTCCCCAGTCTTGGCTAAATCCCGCAACACTTGTCGATGAAGAATCAGGTTGAGACAAGTGAATCACGCGATCAAATTCCACCCTTTTTAACTGATCTAAATTAGGTTCAACGAAATCTTTTTTAAAACTGTCGTAATCCGATGCAGCCATGGACTCGACAGTTCCATCTTTCCACTGCACCAGAAATTTATTTTCGATTCTTTGCTGGGCACAAGGTTTTTCGCTTAATGAGAAGTGTTTGCTCTCAAGAACATTGTCGACGGGTCGATTTTTTTGACAAGATGAAATGATTAAAAAAAGCGCCGCAAATAAAGCTGGCTTCCGCACATCCATGCACTCTCCCTAACGTTAAACAGTGGGGCGGACATCCTAGTCCCTACAGTGATGACACTGCAGGATTCCCCTCGGTTAACTTCTCGGAATGGGACAAACCGTAGTGAAGTCTGGAAGACAAAACTAGACCTTGGGCTTGGGGTGCACCCTTGAATGATCGGCTGACTAATATTTTGAGTTTTGATAAGTTCAGCTTATGAAACCTACGACACTTTCTGAATCACTAGAGGGCACTCGCATCATTCTGAAGAAGCACGATGAAAGTCTTGCTACAAGAATGTTCTCTGCCATTGAAAAGGATCGTGAACGACTTGGTATATTTTTGCCTTGGGTTCCCCGCATTAAGGTCGAGCAAGATGAGCTTGGTTGGATTAAAACCACTCATAAAATGTGGAACGAAAGCACCATGTTTGATTACGGGATTTTTTTAAAAGACAATGACAGCTATTTGGGCAATATCGGCGTCCATAGTATTAAGTGGGATGTTCCAAAATGTGAAATTGGATACTGGATTGTCGGAGATTACGAAGGACGCGGCTATATGAGCGAAGCCTTAAGGGTTTTAGAATCTCATCTTTTTGAAAAAGGTGTTCACCGGATCGAGGTCCATTGCTCATCAAACAATTTAAAATCTTCCCGCGTTCCGAACTCTTGCGGATATTATTTTGACGGTCAATTAAAGGAAAATTCTTTAGAGCAATCACAACTAAGAGACACTTTTATTTTTTCAAAGCTCGCAAAGCAATATCAAAAAGACAATATTCAGCCTTTAACTGTGATGGATAAACTGAGTGTGTTAAAAATCGCCCGAGCGCTGCCAGATTTTTTTACTGAAAAGGGCGTTTTAGCGACGGCTGCTGATTTTGAGAATCAAAAAGGTCTGATTTATAGACATCAAGATTATGTTGTTGGCTTTCTTATGTATTTCTCTAATCAAGGAAATCTTCAAATAGGTTGGATGGGTATCTTGCCAAAATTTCAACGCCAAGGTTTTGGAAAAAAGCTGCTTCAAGCGCTTAAGGAGCAAGCTTTGCAATCTGGTTGCCAATTAATGACCGTAAGTACTCTGGATGAAAGCGTGGATTACAAACCTTATGAAAAAACGCGAGCCTTTTATCTAAATAACGGTTTTAAAAAGTTTCAAGTGATCCAACATCCCGACAATCCAGAGTGCGAAGCAGAACTAATTTTAAAAATGGAAATCTAGCCGTGTTAAATAAGGTAAAAAATAATTTAAATTAATTTGAGAATTATTTTTTCTGCGGAACTTTTTGAAGTTTGGCAACGTCGTAGCCCAAGCTTTTTACTTTTACGACAAGCTTATTGTAAACGACCGGTGACAGGTGCGGTTTGCGAGCCATGATCCAAACATGCTTTTTATTTGGAACGCCGACAATTGTCGTCGAGTAATCCTTAGCAATAAACAATATAAGATAAGCCGATTTAAATGGCCAAAAAAGTTGAATTCGCCATTCAGCTTTAGTTTTTTGATCGTGAATAAAAGCTTTCTGAGGAATTTTAATCAGCCGTCCTTTGGGCGCGCCCTGATTGAACCGAAAATCCACTTCAATCACTTCTTTCTTAGCATTCCATTGATAGGATTCAGTCGCATTGTGGGCGCCAATTTCAAGAATAGTTGGAATATTTGCGATGACGTACCATTTTCCCATAAACTTTGGAATTTCAATTTGAATCATAAAGACCCTCTAAAGACGAAGGATGAATTCTTTTAAAAAAGTCGTGAATTTTTCTTCGACCCGCTTCGCGGTTTCAGTGACTTCTTGATGAGAAAGTTTTTTTTGCGAAATTCCAGAAGCTAAATTTGTGATGCAGCTAACAGCACCTACTCTTAAGCCCAAGTGATTGGCAGCGATCGCTTCTGGAACCGTGCTCATACCTACCGCTTTTCCGCCGATCATTTTTAAATACCGAACTTCAGCAGGTGTTTCATAAGTGGGACCGCTCACACCACAATAAATACCTTTGTGATAGCGAGTGTTCTGCATTTTCAAAACTTCTTCCATCGTTTGAATCATGGCTTTATCGTAAGCCTCAGTCATATCAGGGAAACGTGGACCAAGTTCTTTAATATTTGGACCCATCAATGGATTGGTTCCCATCAAATTAATATGATCTTCTAAAATCATAAAATCGCCAGGCTGCATGGTATCGCCAAAGCCCCCAGCTGAGTTGGTCAAAATCAGGATTTCGATTCCCATCAGCGCCAAAGTTCGCGTTGGGAAAACAACCATGTCCATACTGTGGCCTTCGTAGTAATGATTGCGACCTTGTAAAATCGCAACATCATTTCCGCCGACTTTTCCAAAAATTAAATTTCCCGAATGACCGTCAACTGTCGGCGGAAGGAAATGCGGGATTTCATTAAATGACAGTGTGGATTCAACCTGCACATCGCGAACAAAAGCGCCAAGACCTGAGCCTAAAATAATTCCAATACGGGGTTTCGCCGAAGTTTTGGTACGAATGTAGCTAACGGTCTCTTGCAACTTTTGAATCACCATGACGTCGTTCTCCAACGCTGCTAGCGCAGAGTCTTAAGTATCAAACTCGTTCCAGGTGGCTTTTGCAAGGAAATTGTAAATTGGCTTTTAAGCCACAAACAAGCTTTTTCAAGGCGCTCGTTTTCACTGCCGTGGACCGTGAAAATAGCATCGCCTTGATTTACTTTGTCGCCAATTTTTACATGAAATTCAATTCCTGAAGCCAGGTCTAAAACGTCAGTTATTTTTTCACGACCGGCACGCAGAATAATGCCGGCCAAGCCAATATTTTCAGTTTGAAATGCCGAAATAAAGCCAGTGCTGTCAGTCACGACATCTTTTTTTAAAGTAGCCTTTGAAATTTGATTTGGATTTCCACCTTGAGCCTCGCACATCTCTAAAAACTTAGCGTACGCCTTTCCCGAATCCAAAGCTTGCTTGCAAAGTTGGTAAGCTTGATCTTCAGTCGTGGCCAAGCCACTCAGCAAAATCATATGAGCGGCCAGCCAAAGGCTTAGTTCCCGAGTGTCGGCGTAAAGATCCAAACCCTGAGAGTTGAAATGGCTTTCGCCTTTCATGATGGCGATGCACTCTTCAATTTCTAATGAATTTCCAGCAAAGCGACCTAGCGGCTGATCCATATTGGTAAGTAAACCCACAACTTTTTTATTATAAGTTTTTGCGATTGAAATCAAAGACTGAGCTAAAGCTTCGGCGTCCTCGATTTTTTTCATAAATGCGCCTGTACCGAATTTTACGTCTAAAACTAAACCATCAATTCCTTCAGCTAATTTTTTTGACATGATACTGGCTGAAATTAAAGGCAAGCTTTCAACGGTGGCCGTGACATCACGAAGGGCATACATTTTTTTATCAGCGGGGCAAATTTCTTTAGTTTGCCCGATAAAACAAATCTGATGCTTGCGAACTTTTTCGACAAAATCTTTTAAAGAAAGATTAATATTAAATCCAGGAATGCTTTCTAACTTATCTAAAGTTCCGCCGGTATGTCCCAAGCCCCGACCGGAAATCATGGGGACGGGCACACCCAGGCTTGCGACTATTGGTCCTAAAATCAAAGAAGTTTTATCTCCAACGCCGCCGGTTGAATGTTTATCAACTTTAAATCCTGTGATAGAAGAAAGATCAACAGTGACACCGGAATGGAGCATGCAACGAGTGAGTTCGGCGGTTTCCGCTGTGCTCATCCCTTTAAAATAGACGGCCATTAAAAATGCTGACATTTGATAATCAGGGATGTGTCCACTGGTAAAGTTTTCAATAAGAAAACGAATCTCTTCGTTGCTTAAAGGCAGACCATTTCTTTTCTTCTTAATAATTTCTGCAGGAATCAAGGACATCAGTAGCCCCCTTGAACGCTTTGGCCAGTCACCAGCAAAACTCCAGAACTTGTGCCTAAGCGGGTCGCTCCCGCGGCAATCATTTTTTCAGCGGTCGCGATATCTTTAATGCCACCACTGGCTTTGACTTGCGCACGATCTTCGACAATTTTTTTCATCAAAATAATATCAGAAACAGTGGCACCTCCACCATTAAAGCCTGTCGACGTTTTTACAAAATGAGCTCCGGCTGAAAGGCAAATTTGGCAGGCTTTTATTTTTTCATCTTCAGTTAATAAAGCGGTTTCGATAATCACCTTTAAAACTGATTTTGGCAGGGCCTGTAAAACTTGAAGAATATCTTTTTGGACATAGGACCAATCGTTATCTTTAATTGCACCTACGGAAATGACCATATCAATTTCATCTGCGCCATTTTTTACAGCTTCGACGGCTTCATGGACTTTGGTTGAGGTCGTACAGGCGCCTAATGGAAAGCCAACGACGCTAGCGATCTTTACAGCGCTTCCTTGCAAGGTTGACTGACAAACCTGGACAAAATGCGAGTTCACGCAGACCGCATAAAAGGAGTGTTCAATGGCCTCATGACAAAGTTTTTCAATCTGGACTCTGGAAGTTTCCGGCTTAAGTAGGGTATGATCTATATATGATGCTAAATGATGAGGCTTCACGCGGGATTCCTTATTAAGCGTTAAAAGTAACCGCGTGACAGGAGATTGTCAAAATCATGAGCGGCAAGGCCTTAAAGATACAAGTTCGTGGACAAGTTCAAGGCGTCGGTTACCGCCGTTACGCACAACGTACCGCTGACGAATGCCAGATTTGCGGTTGGGCTCGAAACCTACGAAACGGTGAGGTTGAGATTTTAGCGTTAGGAAATGAGTCCGCTTTAGAAAATTATTTAAAACTTCTTCGAAAGGGTCCTCCGTTTGGCCGCGTCGATGAAGTGATTACACAGCAAGTTGAGTTTAAAAAAATAAGTCACTTTTCGATTTTACCCGACGGAGCGTCCGAATGAAGAAATGGATATTTTTAGTTTTAGCGATAACATTGAGTTTGCAAATCATCGCGCCGGAAAGTGCCGAAGCCCAAATGGAAGTTCGATCTCAGTCAACCAACTGGCGTCGCAGCACTGCAATGGTGCTTTTTTCTGGGATCGGTGGCGGGTTGCTAGGATTAAGCACGCTCAGTTTTTATGGTGACCCAAAGGAACATACTGGAAATATCACCTGGGGGGCTTTGCTGGGACTAATGGCAGGCGCTGGCTATGTTGCTTATGAGAATATGCCGCCCATGCAGAAAACGCGTCGGAGCAATGATTACTATGGACTTTTTGAGCCGCTCGATGCGCAAAAAAAAGGACCAACTTTGTCGTCGATCCCTCAGTTCAATTATCAATTTACTTTTTAAGCTGAAATTTCTTTTATCCGACTTTTGTTGTGGCGTTTCCAATCTTTGTGGTTGCGTCACTGTCTTTACCCAAAAATGTTTTAGCATCAGCTTGCGAAACTTTTCCTTTGCGAACCAAATCCTCAATGTATTTTTCAAATAAAATCATACCGCTGCTGGAGGACGTTTGCATTGCTGAAGCAATTTGATGAATTTTACCCTCTCGAATTAAGTTCTGAATCGCTTTTGTGTTCCGCATAATTTCGTAAGCGGCGACGCGACCTTGTCCATCTGCTCTTGTAAATAGGGTCTGAGCGACAACGCCACGCAAGCTCTCTGCAAGCATCGTCCGAATCTGTTGCTGTTGACCAGAAGGAAATACGTCAATGATTCGATCAATTGTTTTTGCGGCACTGTTGGTGTGCAAAGTTCCAAAAACCACGTGGCCGGTTTCTGCAGCGGTCAGGGCTAAACCAATCGTCTCTAAATCTCGCATCTCGCCCACAAGCATTATATCTGGATCTTCTCGAAGTGCCGATTTCAAAGCGCTTGCAAAAGACTTTGTATGGCTTCCGACTTCTCGTTGATTAATTAACGACTTAATATTTTGATGAACAAACTCGATCGGATCTTCAACCGTTAAGATATGCGCGTCTCGAGTCATATTGATTTGATGAATTAAAGCAGCCAAAGTTGTTGATTTGCCTGAGCCGGTTGGGCCTGTCACAAGAATCAAACCGCGATCACAATCGATCATATCCATTAAAGCTGGCGGCAAATTTAACTCTTGAGCCGTTTTAATTTTTTCTGGAATAATTCGAAAAACTGCTGCGAGACCTTTTCGTTGCATAAAGATATTACATCGAAATCGGCCAATCCCACCAACGGTGTAGGCGCAATCAAGCTCCCACTTTTCAACGAACTGCTTTTTTTGTTTTTCAGAAAGGATTTCAAACAAAAGTCCCTGCACATCTTGGCTGCTGAGTTCTTTGTAGTTAAGTGGAACCATATTGCCATGCACCCGCAAATAGGGCGGAGCGCCACTCGTGATATGCAAATCCGAGGCACCTTGTTCGACCATCAACTTAAAAAGCTCGTCAATTGTAGCCATGGGGGCTCCTATCCTAAGTTCTATCGGACTATTAAGGGGACTTCTGAATGCTGCGCCCTGTATCCTGGACCAACCAAATTTCCCATGCTAGTCCTTCAGGTAGGAGTGTTAATGCCTTCAGAAATCCTGATCAACGTTCGCCCGCAAGAAACACGAGTTGCTTATGTCGAAGCCGGCGTTTTAGCGGATTTAAAAATTGAGCGCAAAACTTCCCCGACTTTGGTCGGCTCCGTCCATCGTGGAAATGTCATTCGTGTGCTGCCAGGCATGCAAGCCGCCTTTATTGATATTGGTCTTGATAAAGCCGCTTTCCTTTACGTCGGTGATATTCGCGAGGATGCAGAATCCGGCGTTTACCCATTTTCAGATTTAGATCGCGATGAGCCCTTATCTGAATCCGATGAACATGAAGAAAAATTTTCTCATTCAACCAATAAAACTCCAATTCAAGATTTGCTGAAAGAAGGTCAAGCGATTTTAGTGCAAGTGGCAAAAGATCCGTTGGGCACTAAAGGGGCAAGGCTAACAACGCACATTTCTTTACCGGGTCGCTTTATAGTCTACCTTCCCACCGTTAGGCATTTAGGAATTTCCCGGCGAATTGAAAATGAGGCCGAGCGCGATCGACTTCGACAATTGGTTCAAACAATGTCACCGCAAGGCGGAGTCATTGTGCGAACGGCAGGAGAAGGTGCTTCTGCTGAACAGCTAAGAACTGACATTGATTACTTAGATCGCATCGCTAAAGACATTTTTAAAAACTACGAAAAGAAAAAATCTCCTGGCCAAGTTCATCAAGAGCCCGATGTCGAGTTGCGGGCCTTACGTGATCTGATGAGCGAAGATGTCGGCGCTGTCTGGGTTGATGATTTTGAAATTCATAAAAAAGTTTCCAAATTTGTGTCGCAGCTGATGCCAAAATTTAAACAGAATGTGATTTTTTACGAAGAGAAAAAACCATTATTTGATTTATACGACATCGATATGGAGATCTCTCGCTCGCTGGATCGAAAGATTTGGCTTAAATCAGGCGGCTATATTGTGATCGACGAAGCCGAAGCTTTGGTTGTCATTGATATCAACACCGGAAAATTTGTTGGTAAAAAAGATCTTGAAGATACCATTTTAAAAACAAATCTTGAAGCCATTCGCGAGATCGCGCACCAATTAAGAATCAGAAATTGTGGTGGCATCATCATCATTGATTTTATTGATATGGAAAAAGATTCCCACCGCGAAAAGGTCATGGATGCCCTGCGTGAAGAGCTTGTGAAAGATCGCGCTCGCACGAATGTAAATTCAATGTCCCAACTGGGCCTGGTTGAAATGACAAGGAAAAGAATTCGCCCGAGCCTTATTAAAACTCTTTGTGAGCCCTGCAGTTACTGCGACGGCAAAGGCTACATTAAAACCAAGGCGACAGTTTCAAATGAGATTTTTCGCGAACTTGAAAGAGATCTGCCTACTTTTGAAAATAAAAAAAATAATATAGTTATTCATTGCCATGCCCAAGTTGTCGATTGGATTTACGAAGTTGAGGGTGAAACTTTAGAACATATCGAGCGAAAAATAGGTCGCTCGATGGCGTTTAAAATTGAACCCAATTATCACCTTGAACAGTACGAAATATTTTTCATCTAAAAATTGAAGGAGAACTTATGAAAAAAATAATTTTGGCTTTATGTGCCCTTAGTTCAGTCACTGTCGCGCAAGCATCAACTGATACTTTGCTTGGCCCAGTCGTCGCAATTCAGCGGCAAATCTCAGACGCTGAGTCGAATTGCTTAAATAATTTAATCGGCGAAACCGATCGACCTTCTTATGTGTTTTCTTGTAGGATTGATTTAACCCTGGATCTTAAGAAAGAAACTGTGATCAATCCCATTCAATCATTTTACCGCCAAGATTCTTGCTCGGTCGAAATGAACTACGTGCGCGGTAAAATTGTTATCTTTTTTGGCAATCCTGATGCTCCGGCCACATTTGATGAGGCGAAGATCTGCCTAAATAAAGGGCTATCCACCACTCAGAATAAAATCGAAGTTTTGATTTTTAAGTACAATGAAAGCGCGCCACCGCATCTAAAGTAGCTGATTGTGCAAAAGTTAAGTGCCTGAAATAAGGCACTTAACTGGCAATTCTAAAGACTTTTCAGGAAACTTATAGGATTTTTGAAAACATTCTGGAAAAAGCTGTTGCGAGATTAAAAATAAAAGAAGATTCTAAATTCCCTTTAAATCAGCATTTTAATTGACAAAACCTGGTGCAAGGTGGCATTTACCATTGGCTTATTCCTAAGTGGAGGTTTTCATGTACGCCGTTATAAGAACCGGTGGGAAGCAATACACAGTTAAACCTGGTGACAAG
>JAYWDA010000374.1:0-2725 GCA_043780105.1 Pseudobdellovibrionaceae bacterium
CCGCAGCCATCGCCTGAATGGGAAATTCGCACCCAGGCACCCCATAAAATGACGACAATCGTGTAAGCGACAGTAAAAAAAAGAATGGGGCGCAATCTCTGAATCGTCATACTCAGTGACGTACCTTGATCACTTGATTTTATCAATATAAGACTGCAAAAGATCGCGGCCTTGAACTCGGGCTTTTAAATTTCCTAAAAAGATAAAAACGCCGGCCGCTTTGCGATCCAAAAATATAATTTCTCGAGGAGGCGTGCGCCAAACAAAAGATCGCATCATTTTGAAAACCTTCTGCGAGCTCCGTTGAGGAAGATCCGTGTCCTTCCAATCATAGGTTCCATCTTCAGCCACTTGGCCGTTGGTATTTCTTGGATCCGAGGGATGAAGGAAAGGCTCAACTAAACTTAAGCACATCTCTGAAAAAATATCGCGCAATTCAGGCGAGTCATTTTCCTGAAGAAAGTCTAAATCCACGGCGGCTTTTTCAAAGCCAGGCCGGTCATTGTAAAAGATGGCTTTAATCATGCGATGATAAGCCTTCATAAATTTCACTGGATATCTGCGAGTGGCACCGAAATCAAAAAGTATAAGCTGGTCTTCGCCTTTTTTGCCTAAGCGAATCTTGTAATTTCCAAAATGCGGGTCGGTCTGAACTAAGTTCCAATCAAAAATCTCTTTAAAATAAAGATCCAAAAAATTTAGTGCGAGTTGGTTTCGCCGGTCTTGCGAGAGCGTTTTAATTTTTTCGTCATCAACTCGCACACCTAACTCAAAACTTGTCGCCAAAATTTTTCGATTTGAAAATTCGCGATTCACGCGGGGAATGACAAAGCGTGGGTCACCGTTCAAAAGTTTTGTATACTCCTCTGTCAGGTCAGCTTCCAGTTCATAATTTGTTTCCTGCACCAGCATTTCACGAATCTCTTTAAAAATGGAATCAGTGTTGAAATCTTTTGGTAGGAGCTTGATCAAATATAAAAAAGATCTGATGGCGCGAAGATCATTATCAATGGCTTTATCAACGTTGGGGTATTGAACTTTTAATGCAATCCAGTCACCAGTGCTTTTTATCTTTGCCTTGTGAACTTGTCCCAGCGAAGCGGTTCCGATCGCAACGGGATCGATCTCTAATAAGGCACACCTTTCAGGGCCAAGTTGCTTTAGCAAAATCTCTTCAATGACTTCCCATTTTACGGGCGGCGAATCTTGATGCAAAGTTTTTAAAAATTGGTTGGCTTCAGGCGGAAAAAAATGCTCGCCATAAATTGAAAGCATTTGACCGGCTTTCATAAGGCTGCCTTTAAGTTCACCTAATTCAGTTGTTAAAAGCTCGGCTTGATCTTTAATAAAGGCGCGCCATTTTTCATTTTTGATGGCATCAGATTGTAAGGCAGTGGTCAGTCCTTGGGCCGCAAGTTTTGCGCCTGCATTCAAAGAGAATTTTGCGAGACTCATACTTCTTGAGAAGAGTGACGATTTAATCTTATCTAGCTGTTTGTTTTTTGGCATCGAGTTATTCCTTGAAAAAGAAGTTTAACACATCTTAAACATAAGTGTGATAGGATTTTTTTATGTCAAAGGTCACACTATTCTGGTTTCGTAGAGATCTCCGGATCGAAGACAACGCGGGTCTTTATCACGCACTCAAACAGCATAACAATGTGCTGCCCATTTTTATTTTTGATAAGGATATCCTGTCGCATTTAACGGCCAAGGACGCCCGGGTCGAGTTTATTCATAAGGTATTAACAGATCTTAAAGTCGACCTTCAATCTTGGGGCAGCGACCTGATTGTTCGTCATGGCTCGGTCGTTGAAGCATTCGAAAAACTGACTCAGAAGCTTTCGATTGAGGCGGTCTATTGTAATCACGACTACGAACCCTCCGCGCGAGTCCGAGATAGTAAAATTGAAAAGCTTCTAACAACACAAGGAATCGCCTTTAAAACGTTTAAGGATCAATGTCTTTTTGAAAAAGATGAAATCCTGTCGGGCACAGGCACGCCTTATACCGTGTACACTCCTTACAAGAAAAAAGTATTAGCGACCTTGAATGAATTCTATTTAAAATCCTACCCTAGCGAAAGTTTAACAGAAAATTTTATTAAAATTAAAAAGCCCGAAGCTATTATGAGCTTATCTGATATTGGCTTTCAGAAATCAGGAATCGTCTTTCCGCCAAAGCAAGTTTCTGTCGACACTTTAAAGTACTATTCCGAGCGCAGAAATTTTCCAGCACTTGAGCACGGCACTTCTTTATTGGGTGTGCATTTGCGCTTTGGAACAGTCAGCGTTCGAAAACTGGCTCGCATGGCGCAAAAACACAGCGACGTGTGGCTCAGTGAGCTGATCTGGCGGGATTTTTTCATGCAGATTCTTTGGCATTTTCCTCACGTGGAAAAAAAATCATTTCGGCCCCGGTACGAAAAAATACAGTGGCGAACTGAAAAATCTGAATTTGAACGTTGGAAAGAGGGCATGACCGGTTATCCGTTTGTTGATGCTGGAATTCGCGAATTAAATTCAACCGGCCATATGCACAACCGCGTTCGAATGATTGTGGCGTCATTTTTTACAAAACATCTTCTTCGCCATTGGTATGAGGGCGAAAGATATTTTGCCAGTCAATTACTAGATTATGATTTGTCAGCTAATAACGGCAACTGGCAGTGGGCGGCGGGAACGGGTTGCGATGCAGCTCCTTATTTTAGAGTTTTTAATCCCAC
>JAYWDA010000375.1:0-2515 GCA_043780105.1 Pseudobdellovibrionaceae bacterium
TCTTTTTTGAAAAAATCATTTTAGACAAAATTAAACGGGGCGCTTACATCTAGGCGTCTTTCTAAAGGGGAGCTTTCAATTTATGAGACTCTCCCTTCGCGAAGAAATGCAAAGTATCGATCACAAAGCTGTCAGCGAGCGGGGACTTTCCGAAGAAATATTGGTGGAAAGAGCCGGAAGCCTTATGGCTGAAAAAATCATCCAGCTTCCTGGTTTGGGAACTTCGCATCGATTGGCGGTCCTTTGTGGGCCTGGCAATAATGGGAATGATGCTTTAGTTGTGGCCCGGAAACTTTTAGAAAAATATTTTTCAGTGATTGATGTTTGGTGTTTGAAAGCGGGCTCAAATTCCCTGCTTTATCAGCTGAATATAAAACGATTCAAAAACCTTGGCGGAAAAGTTTCAGAACTGGATTCCGGCGCGTTAGAAAAATTTGATTTTAATAAATACGACCTTTTGATTGATGGACTTTTTGGCACCGGTTTGAATCGGGCCTTAGATTCGGCGCTGGTTAAATTCATTGAAAAAATAAATCAGCAGAAAGTTTCGGTCATTGCATTAGATATTCCCACCGGACTTGATGCCAATCGCGGGATTTTCTGGGGGGCTGCAATTCAGGCCTTGCACACGCTAACCTGCGGTTTAGCAAAACCAGGATTTTATCTGCAAGAGGGCCCTACCCATGTCGGAAAAATTGAAATTTTAAATATTGGATTCCCAAAAGATCTTGTAGAAAATGAGGCAAATTCGACGTTTCTTATTGGAAAGAACTCGGCCATAAAAGTCTTGCAGCAAAAGAAATTAAAACGAATTAGATCAGCTAATAAAAGTTATTTTGGAAAACTGTTGATTCTTGCAGGAAGTCCAAACATGAAGGGTGCGGCAGGCTTAGCAGCTGAGGCCGCGGCCAGGATGGGAGTGGGTTACGTCACAGTGGCATCACCTTTCGCTGATGTGATGAAAAAATTAAAACCTGATTTTTTGCAGACTGATTTTAAAAATTTAAAAAATTTAGATTTTTCAAAATTCTCAAGCGTGGCGATTGGTCCTGGGCTTGGAACAGGATCTGAAACTCTCCAGCTGCTGTTAAAACTTAAAGCAGAAAAAATAGAAAAAGTTTTGATTGATGCCGATGCTTTGACGGTCGCGGCCCAGAAAAAATTATGGCCGATGCCTGCGACGTGGTTGCTGACACCTCATGCTGGAGAACTGTCCAGAATTCTTGGAAAGAAGTCGGTCGAGATTGAAGAAGATCGGTTGAGATTTGTTCGAGAAGCGCAGAAAATAACGGGAGCGCAAGTGCTGCTGAAAGGTTTGCACTCAGTCCTTTCGACGGGCGAAAAAAATTATATTATAGGTTCGGGAAATGTGGCTTTAGCCAAGGCCGGGACCGGAGATGTCTTAACGGGTTTTATCAGTTCGCTGATGGCGCAAGGCTTAGCCACGGAACAGGCCGCAGTCTTAGGATCCTATCTTCATGGAAAAATTGCTGACGAATGGCTCCGCCGCGGGGGAAGCCCTCGAACCTTGATGGCTTCGGACTTGCCGCAACTTTTAAATCAAGTTTTACGAGAAATGGAATAAGCTTCGACCTTGCGAGTGACATCGCTAGCCCATTGCCAATCCCAAGTCGTTACTTTTTTTGCGAGGGGTCTGAAAGGTTGTTCTTCGATGCGAATCAATTCAGAATTTTTACCCAAGTGATGAATTTCAAAATCAGACAGGATCAAGGATTCGCAACCAAAAGACTCAAGCCAGCTCCAATGCTGCGCTTGAATTTTTCGTGCCCACTGAATTTTTTCTTCCTCTGATATTTCGGTATTTTTTGATAAATACTGCAAAGGACAGATTGGAAGTTGGGAGAGCATATTACAAGAAACAATTAAATCTCCGGGATGAATCGACAGAGGGGGAACAACAGGATTTTTTAATAATACTTTTTGTAAAGGCGATAAATCATCAAAGCCTGTTACATCCAGCTCAAGACATTGGATATTTGAAAAAGACTTTACCAACCTTTTAATTCTTGGCGGATGATAAATATCGACAAGTTTTAAACGATGACCTTGTGCTGAAAGCGCCTTCCAGGGAGTTTCATAAAGGCTGCCGCTGCCTAAAATCCAGATCGAGCGATGCTTACGAACTTTTTCGGCCTGCTGAGTGATGAGTTCTTGGCAGTTTTTAAAATGGCTTTCCCACATTTTCCAATGGCGCTGAGCTCGAGCTTCAAATGCGATGGATTCTTTCAAGTAACCAAGCTCACGGGCATAGCGTGAGGCCGGTGCCGTGAGGTATTTGACGTATTCTGCAAGCATCCCGTTATTATGCCCTAGAAAAGAGGTCCGTACGTACTGCTTTTAGGTCCCGACGTCATGCAAAATGGACCTTCTGCCACTGACAGAATCCTGAAAAGTCATTACCATAGCAAAGTACCAACATATGTTAAGCTGTCATTTGCGAAGGGACTTCCATGGCGAAAATCGAAACGACTCCTGAATTAGCTCAGGACGTGTA
>JAYWDA010000376.1:0-4022 GCA_043780105.1 Pseudobdellovibrionaceae bacterium
GCAAGTTGGTTAATAAATTTGCAAAACCCTTTTCTAAATCTTCCTTGATGTAATATCCTTTTTTTAAATTAGGGGAACTATTTTTACGAATAAAATCAATGTAGGTATCGGGGTCTTGAGTGAATTTTCCTGAAAAAATAAACTGATCAATTTTTATATGGGCCCCTTCATCGATCAGAAAAACAAGCCGTCGATTATAGGTTCCGAAGCCTTCTTGCTCCTCGGCGCGAATGTCGACTCGGGCATAACCTTCTTTCAGATAATGATTGCGTAACTTTTGTGTTAGATCGCCAACTAGATTAGGACTGGAGGAATTATAATTTTTAAGATCTAAGACATCTTCCAAAAGAATCGGTTTTGCAAAAGCTTGCTGACCGCGCAAATCAATATCAAATTTATCAATTTTATCGAGTTTATAAAAAAGAACGGCCTCGGTCTCATCAGAATTAAAGCGAGCTTCAGGGCCGGTGACCTCTGTTAGGTAGCGTTCGTCTTCGTTCAGTTTTTCTCTTAAGGATTGCGTTATATCATTGATCGTTGAGTCTGTGAAAGTTTTGCCTTTAAAACTACGAAGCTTTTTAATTAAGAGGTTTTTTAGCTCGGTGTTGGGAGTATCGATTTTGATTTCTGTGATTTCGGTGCGCTTGTTCTCCCGCACTTGAATATTAAGAATCAATTGGCCTTTTTCATTGGTGGGCATGTCGACATCAATCTCGGCACTTAAATAGCCCAGGGCTTTATAAGCTTGTCGCAATCGTTCGCCGCTTTCCAGGAGAAGATCTTGATCGTAAGCATCGTTTTTATTAAACGAAATGTAAGCCCGCGCTTCTGTTTCCGAAAGAGCCGAAAGGCCTGAGAAGTTAATTTGGCTGATGCGGGGAATTCGCTTGATCTCAAGTTTTGCTTGTCCCGCAGCTTCTTCGGTGAAGACAACGCGATCGGCTTGCAATTGATCATGAAGCCAACGAATAATCTCATCCATCTGAGGTTTGGTCAGACGTTCTTTTTGAATTTGTGGAAATTGCTTGAGCAAGGGGATTCTAATATTTTCTGGAATCTCTTGATATTGCACCTGCCACGACGCCGAAGCCTTCAGAGTCACCAATAAAATAAAAATAATTTTCTTTAAGAGGGACATCATTTAAATTCCCTCTTAAACTCTAGATCCAACCCAAAAATACTTTGATCTTTAGTGCCGCTGCGAACGGAAGTGCCTTCTTGAAAATCCCGGCTTTCCCAAGAGCCCACACCAGAAAGATTGGAATTAATTTGATATTGCAGCTTCACTTCGCGCGGGCCTTGCCCAGATTCAACGCCCTGACTGTAACTGGTGCTCCATTTGCGCGATAATTTTTTTCGAAACGTCACCCTTGGAACATTGACGTTTTTAGTATTATCAAAAGCAGAACTGAGCTCAAAATTGACACCCAGAGAATTTTGTAAGCCTCGATTAAGACCAATTTGATTTAATATTACGGCGCCGGCTTCGTAGCCAACGCGGGTGGCTTGGTCGCGAGATTGACTTTGCTCTAACTTCTGAGAGGTCACACCCAGGGCCAAGAGGGAAATAATTTCTTGATCGGGAAGCGGTGGAATACTGGATAATTTAATCAGAGGATTCGTCGATGGTCCCTGAACTAGAAGATTCACATCGTAATCAGAAACTCGGGATTGGGCTGAAATGTAAAGCTCGGCTTGTAATTCAGTAGGATTATTAAAGGTGACATTGCCAGTTTGAACTTCAAAAATATTGGACTTAAACATCAGCTTCGAATTTTTTTCCAAATTAATTCGTCCCGTTAAAACAGGATTGGCTGGCGGTCCCTTGACTTGGACTTGGCCCGTAATAGATCCATCCATCTGAGAATTTTTAACTTGAACATTCCGCAGTAAGTTCAATTGTAAATCCAGTAAAACAGGGTCGAAGGCCGCTTCCTTTAAAACTTTGGGCAAATAGATGCTGTCTCGAACTTGATTTGTTCCCGAGTTGTTATCAGTAAATTCTTTTTCTATTAAAGCGGAGGAAATATTATAAACTCCTCCTAAAGTGAATGGAAACCAACGACCGGTAAAGGTCAGGTTAGCATCTCCTTGAGATTTAATTTTTTCAGGAATATTGAGATTAAGGCCTTCAGCTCGAATCCGAATTTGCGTGGGCATATCTTTCAGCCCATTAATCAAAATGCCGCCATCTCCAGAGATGCTTCCATTGGCCAAAAAACCTTTGATATTTTGAATAACAATTTTGGTATGAGAAAATAGAACGTCGGCTTTAAGTTTCTCAATGGGATGCGGAAAGCCTCTGATTTTTACAAAAGTGTTTTCAATGCCAGCATTCCCTAACACCTCGGGCTTATTATAACTGCCAGACAAGGTCGCTTGAAGATGGAAGGGCCCACCAAGGTCTTCTAAAAAAGGCACTAAAATATGCACTAAGCGAAGATCCGAGTCCGCAGAAATTCCAACATTCAAATTATTGAACGAAAAGCCATCGCCCTTGAATTGAATGTCAGTATTAGGACCTTTTAAATTAAATTTCTTTAGACTGATCAGCCCATGATTAAACTTCATGTCCATAGTTTCAGAATTTTTCAGTGACGAAGTTCCTCGTTTAAGAAATATATTTTTGATGGAAACATCTCCTGTCATCGTTGTCCAATCGCCAGATTCACTGACCAAGTCCAGGTCTGACGTCAATAGCGATTCATATTCTTCTTGCAGCTGCGAAGCCCCCATTAAGCTTAGGATTGAGGCAAAATTCCAATCAATTATTTTTGCACGAATTTTCAAAGCCTGGCGAGTTGTGCCCCAAGGTATTTTAAATTCTCCTTGAATTTTATTTCCAAAAAGATTGGTCTCTGCTTCTAGCAATTCGCGATTCAGTTTTATTTTAAAAAAGGAACTTGGTAGTTCTTGTTCATCGACGATCAGCTCTGCAACATGGCCATTGATAGTCAGGTCGGGATTAAAGATCGACCCTGTGATGTCACCGCTAAAATTAAATGCACCTACTAAATTGTTTTTAATTTTATTCATAAATTCAGATTCTTCCATCCTTAGGTTCGTGCCAACAAAATCCAGCTTTGCTAGCTGATCTGGCTGAATATTTCCTGTCATGCGGATTTGGCTTGCGCCTTTTTGCATCTCAATTTGTTGGGCTTCGATCAACCCATTATGACTGTCGACGTTAAAGATAAAATTAGAAAAAGTTTCTCCTTGGATCTTGCCATTGCGAAATTGACTGGTTAAATGGTAATTCATCTTCCAAAAATTAAAGGGCCCTGAAAAATCGACGTTGGCTGTGCCGGGGGCCATAACCGCTAAAGGTAATTTGTAAATATTTTCGAAGGCGTAGGCAACATCTTTCAAATCAGTTTTGGGTAATTGGATACTGCCTTTTAAAGTTTTATCCAGCAAATCGACATCAACAAAACCCTTGTAGGTTGTGGCAGGCAGGGCGCCATTAATTTCATTAACGGTCAGATGGCCTTTTTCATAGCGGACCAAACCCTTGATTGTCCCTAATATATATTTTTCGAACACAAAATTATTTATATGAGTGTTCAAATTTAAAATAGCGCCGTTAGAATCTCCGCGTGTGAAACCGTCCAGAGCCGTTTCACCTTTAAAATCAAGACCCGAAAGTTGTTTGATATTTTTAAAATCCAAGGACTCAGTTTTAAACCTAAAGTCGAAACCTTTTTTATAAAAAACCTCACCCTCGACGGGACCATGGCCATCGCCAAAATGGGTTTGAGTTTTTAGACTGACCTTTTCAAGATCGACATGTAAAGTTCCCTCAGCGCCGCCTTCGGGAGTTTCGACGATGACTTTTTCATTTTCATCAATGCCAGTTCGAACGATCAGATCTTGAACTTTTATTGAGCCTTTGCAATTCAACTCAAAATTTGTTAGCAGCCCTTCACAAGGGAACTCTCCTTGGGCACTCATCCAGACGGGGACGCTCTGAAGATCCAGGGACTGAAGCAGTCGCTGCAAATCCAATTGGCTGACGCTGATAT
>JAYWDA010000377.1:0-7436 GCA_043780105.1 Pseudobdellovibrionaceae bacterium
TGCTGCACGATCCGTTCTGCAGATTCTAGGAATTCCAAGCGGTTCCGGCGAAGACCCCAATCCCACAAGTTCCATTTCAAGGTCAGTAGGGCGTTCCAACTGGTGGCCTCTTGGTCCTTAAAGCTTGATCCTGTTTCAATATAGTTCTGGCTTCCATAATTAGCAGCGGCCGTCAAAAAAACCTCAGGCCAAATTTTCCGCGAGATCAAGGCCACTTGGTAATCCGAAATTATTTTCTGTTTTTCTAAAACTTGTTCGGAAGCGAGCAAAGGATTCTGCCGATTTTCTTGAAGGTCCTCTAACTTTGTTGAATATTTTAGGACACATTCGACGCTTGTTTTTTCTTGCTTTAGAAATCCAACCTTTTCAAGGAGTGCTGACTTTGCTTTTTCTACGTCCCGTTCAGATTTAATTAAATCAAGCTCGCTTCGCTGGCTTTGGGCTTTAAATCTTATAAAGTCCTTGCGAGTTTTTAGTCCATTTCGAAATTGGGCGGTGACCCAATCCAACTGCCGTTCCAATTCCTTCGAGTACTTATTTGTGATATCCTGACGTTTCTCGGCCAAGCAATAATCAAAATAAAAAGAATTCACATCGACGATCAAGCGGCCTGTAAGATCCCGGTAACGAAGGCTTGCGATCTCTTTACGGAGGGTCTGAATCTGGTTTTTCTTATAACTTTCGCCGTTGTCGTACAGGCTTTCATTTAAAAGCAAACTTGTTTCTGATCTCCATGGATAAAGAGTCGGAGTTGGTTTTGCGTCTTGCCTTCCATGTACAGCCAATAAATCAAGGGTGGGAAGCCAGTAAAGACTGGCATTTTTTTCTTCAAGTTGCGCGACTAAAAAAGTGTCTTTTGCTTTTAAGATATTCGGAGATTCTGCCAGTGCTTTTTTGATAAGCTGCTCTCGTCCCCAGACCGAGCCCCACGCGCTGGGCGAAATCAGAACGAAAAACAAAAATATTTTTTTCAAAAAAGATCCCAAGCAGTTTGTCAAAATCAGTTACCTTCAAAACCATTTAGAATTATTAAATTATTGCATCCCGACCAAATTAGCTAGCAGCGCATTGTTTTTCGGGATCAACACCACTTCGCCTGGATTTTCTAAAACTTTTTGGGTTTCCAAAACTTGAAAAAGAGCTTCGGAAACATCTTTATCCCGAGCAATTTCGCTCAAAGCCTGTCCGACGATCAGTGGGCGCACGGCGCCGGCTTTACCAAACTCAATGGAAGCCGTTCTTTGCGCGGTGTTAGTGATCACATGAACTTGATTGTCGCCATCTTGCTTAATAGAGGCCGTCACTTGGCGCAAGCGATTAACAACTTTGCCTTCAATCTCTCGAATCATATTCTCATCCCTAAAATGAACTTTTCGAATATAGATGGAGCCTAATTTAAAACCCCAGTCTTGGGATTTGCTGGTGACTTCATTTCGAACAACTTGGCTTAAGGAATGACGATCTGTCAGCATTTTTGAAAGGGGAAGGTTGCTTAAACATCTCACTGTAGCGTTACTGACATTGGCAGCCAGTGATCCGCGCGGGTCCGAGTTTTTAAATAAATAAGCAATCGGATTATTGATATAGGTTTCATACCAAATCCCAACTCCCATCGGAGCGCCTTCTTCAGAATTCACCGCTTGACTGCGCAAGTACGATTGATCCATTCGCAAATCCAGGGTGTAAACCTTGCCTAAAAAATTAATGACAAAAGCTTTCCAAGAAAGTTTGGGCCAAAGAAAGTGTAAACCAGGTTCAGTCACAGTCGCTACGACTTCGCCGAACAGAGTGTAAACCTGGCAAGTGGCTTCACGAACTGTTGTATAAAATAAAAATAGCTGCAGAATTTTTAAAACAACAACTTCAAAAATGATAGCCGCAAAAAGACCCGTTAATATTTCTAAAGCGAATGATTCCATAAATCGAAGCTCCTATTTTTCCAGAATAACCCGTTTGGCTTTTTGAAAGATGTTGATCTTCACATTGCGAACAAAGTTTTGTAAATTATCAGGCCCACTTTTTTTAAGTTCTTTCAGCTGATTGGCGAGTGCAATGAGGGGCTCTACTTCGGCTTGAACCTTTAAAGTTTCAATCTCAACTGCTCGGCGGGACAAAACAATCGTTTGATCGGCCGAGGCTTTGGCTAAGCTAATTTCTGAAGACACGTTATTGTAAGCCGTATTGATGGCAGCCAGGGCACTTTCAACTTCATGGGGAGGCTCGATACCTGTGATCAAAGACGCTTCAAGCACGATCCCGTAGCGCGCGGCTGAGCTTTTGCATTCTTCTAACATGGTGTCGTTAATTTCCCGTAAGTTTTTTCGTAGGTCGTTAATTGAAACTGTGTCAGAAATATGAGTGTCGCTTAGTAGCGTTTTACTTGGTTCTAAAGCCTTAACCGAGCTTTCGTAGTTTGCTATTTTTTCACGAAGAATAGAAACAAAGTAACCCATCACGTGCACTATTGGATTTTTAATTCCAAAAAAGTAGGCGTAAAGATTTTGTTCACAAACACGAAAACGAATTTGCCCTTTAAGTCCGATATTAAGCTGATCCTGGGTGACGGCCTCAAGCAACGTGCCATTATGGTTGGCAGCAAGGCTTTCGGGATCGCTTGCCATATTCATGGTTTCAGTAGCGATAGACGTTTTGTAAATTCGTTCCCACGGCATTTTGAAATGTAGGCCGGGTCCGATGCTTATGACCACGGGAAAGTCGTAGCGAGCTTTTTCTTCAGGAGTTAACGACTGCGCCATAGGTTGCGCTGTGGTTCTAAGATCCTTGAAGCGATCGGCTCTGCCAAAAATCGTTTTAACGGCTCTTTCATTTTGATCGACGGTATAAAATCCGACTAAAATACAGCGAATAATAAAATAAATTAATATTCCAAGAAAGAGTCCCAAAGAACCTCCATAAGGTCGCGATGTTTAGCTATTGTTTAGGTTTGGTGACATTAGGGAAGAGTGGAAAGATTTTGTCAAACCTAATACTAGGTATTACAACAGCTGAACTGAGCGCTGGTGTTTTGGCAGCCGCATCAATTCTGAAGCTAAGATGCTCATCCGATCAAACGTGTCGATTTCTAAATTTTGCCACTTTAACTTTGAAATTGGCGAGAATCGAACTTCAGAAAGTAAACCCTGCTGAAACTGCAAAGTTCTTTTCAAATCCCCATCGGTAGTTTCAAAGCTGACAACAGAGTTTAAAAGCCCGGTCATCTTGCGAGCCCGAAGATAAGCTTGAGCGGCCCTAATAAAATGGCGTTTAAATTTATCGGCAATATCTTCGGCCGTCAGATCGGTCGTTTCATGTTCGACCTCATTAAGCGTTATCTCGTCGACAATTTCTGCATTTTGTCGAGACCAATAAGCTCCAACGGCTAAGATATGGCGGACCGAGGTAAATTCGAAAGGGTTAAAGTGATGTCGCTGACAAAATAACAAGTAGCCCGATTGCAATATATCTTCGTTCACCGGATCAAAAAACAAGAGAGGATTTAATTTGATTCGATTTTGTGGAAGGTCTGATTTTGAATCCCGTAAAGATTGGCTAAGCTTTATGACGGAATCAAGGATCCAAATGCTTGAAAAAGGTCCGTTAAAATAAGTTTCATCTTGAAAGGCCTGGCCATCGGTAAACTCAGAATTATAGAAAATCATTTTACGTTGGCCTGTTTTGTATTTGATATTGTATCTGGGGTTATGCTTTTTAATTTCATCGGATTCTAAAAGGGCCGCCTCAAGTGGTGTGTCCAATGGTGTCACCACTAAATCCCAAACTTGAGTCAGCATTACAAGCTTTCGCGGGTCGCGACCTTTCTTCCCTCGGAAGTAGCTATTGACCCGCTCTTTCAAAGAAGTGGCTTTGCCGACATATAAAATTTCTGAAGTTTTACTGATCATGCGGTAAACACCGGGTTGATCCGGAAGCGCTAAAGGATATTCATATTTTGTTCGTTTGATTTTTTGCGGCTCCGTTAAAAAGGTTTTAAGATCTTCAAATGAAAGAATGCCAGCAGCTTCAAGATCGCGCAAAAGTTCATTCCAAATAAAGCGAGTCGCTTCAACGTGATTAGCGGATCGTTTCAAATCGTTTTTCACATAGCCGTAATATCCAGCCAGGCCTTTAATACTTCGGGTTGGTAGATTGGGAAAAAGTCTTTTCGCAATTTCATGGGTGCAAAAAATATCAAAGGGTAATGGTTCACTATCCCGAAGAAAAGCCTTATCTAAAAATGGCTTTTCAAAACGAGAGTAGTGAATCACGGCAGGCACAGTGGCACCCGTAGATTTTAAAAATTCACGAAACTGCATCATGACTTTGTTTAAGGGTTTTGCCTCCAACAAATCCGACTCAGTTAAACCCGTCAGCTCGCGAATAAATCGTGGAACATAATTATTGGTGGTTTCAACTAAGTAGCTTTCCAAAGATTCGGGCTCTTGACTGGCCCATGCGAATTCAAGAATATCACTTTGTGCAGGTTGCGACCCCGTCGTTTGTAAATCGAGAAAAAAAACAGGCAAATTTTTAAGGTCCATAGGATGAAAAGGATGTTAGTCTTTTTACAAGCCAGACGTCTATGAAGACTTTGTCACTTTAGGTTTGTTTATTGCCAAATTTGCGCACTCGTTTTAGACGTCAAAGATGGCAAGTGAACAGTACGAATGCATCATTATTGGAGCAGGGCCGGGCGGATTGGTTTCAGCCTTGTACCTAGAGCGTTACAAGCGGAAAATTGCAGTGATTGACGGAGAAGATTCAAGAGCTCGCTGGATCCCACGAATTCACAATTTGATTGGTCACACAAAAGGCTTGACCGGGCCAGAGCTCCTAGGAAATTTGAAAGAGCAGGTCAGCGCCTATAAAACTGAAATTATTAAAGGCACAGCTCAGGTTCGGCGAAAAGGGCGAGGCTTTGAAGTTGAAGTGGGCCATCAGATTTTGCGAGCTAAAAAAGTGATTTTAGCAACGGGAATGAAAGACCTCCAACCGCCCATTGAAAATTATGAGAGCTTAAGGAAAAAAGGCCTTCTTGGATATTGTCCTATCTGTGATGGGTTCGATCACAGCAAAGATCGTATTGGCTTATTAGTGAACGGATCTCATGGACTTAAAAAAATTAGTTTTATCGCAAAGTTTTCGCCAGATCTGCATATTATACCGACAAAAGAACTGAAACTTTCGTCCCACTACATCAGCACAATAAAAAAAGTTGGTGCGCACTTTCATGCGGGTCAGCTTGAAAGCTTGCAATCGCAAACTAAACCGCGCGGCCTCACTGTAAAAATGAAAAATAGAAAACCATTCTTTGTGAAGTTTGCTTATGTCGCATTAGGAGCTGTGGTCAACGCGTCGGCTATTCAGTTCATCAAGTTAGTACGACGTTCAAAAGACGGCCATTTTATCACTGATGCCCATCAACAGACTTCAGTGCCAGGTCTTTTTGCTGTTGGTGATTGCGTTCACACGTTATCGCAAGTATCGGTGGCGGTGGGCCAGGCCGCGATTGCAGCCACGCAAGTGCATAATGATTTGGGGTTTTAAATTTTGTTACTTTACGGCTTCCCACTTCTTAAGTTCGTCGATTTCGACATTAAGGTTATAGGCAGAAATCCCCGAAACTTTTGACCAATCAGCCTGGTTAAGAAGGGCTTGCAGTTTGACAGAGGTGATGGGTGCTTCCGGCTTTAGCCCCAAGGATTTTAAAATCTCAATGGTGTTAGCCACCGAGTTGTCTTGTAGTTTCTCTTTGGCTTCACGAAGCTGATTTTGAAAATTAGCTCTGGCTGTCCAAGAAAGATAATCGCTAGAAAAAATCTTTTTTAGGTTATCAACCTTTGAATTGTAAGCATCCAAGAAATAATATTTCTTCGTGACGCGATTAACAGTGACATCGAAAGTCATTTTCTTTGTCTCGCTTTCATAAGCCGTCACATAATTTTTAATCAGTGGAGTTAAATCTCCTAGGTCGAAATTCGAATATATCTTAGTTTCTGTGTATTTTGTGGTTTTAGTGATAGGGTCATAATTACCAGTCGATTTTGAAAGTGGAAAAGCTTCAAGCACAAGACTTAAATATGTTTTGTCAGCGATTTTTGCGGCTTCAAGCATTTTCTCTGAAACTTTCTTCATCTGCTCCGCTGTTAACTTCCCGTCGTAAATGGCCGGGTCTAAATTCTCTAAAAATTCGATCGTCCTTGTTTCATACATATGACCATCAAAAGGTTTTTGCAGATCAAGGAGCTGATTTATAATTCCAGAAAGGCCTCCGACGGCCATGGAGTCTTTTTTAATAGTGAGTCCGATGTCGTAATCGCTGGAAGGCAGAGGCGCACCTTGCACTGAAGGCAGCAGGCCATTAACGACGGTCTTGATACCTAAGTAAGGAACATCTGAGGCATTATAAATTAAATCCTCCAACTGCCTTGCTTCGGTGCTGGGTGAATAAGTCGCAATGGAGAGTAAGGTCTCAAACTCTAATGGAACTGTATAGAAATCATTTTTTCGATTTAAGAAAGACAGAATGGTTCTAAAGTTTGTCATCGGTTTAATTTTCTGCGCCTGCAGGGCGAAGTCTTTAAAACTTAAAATTGGGTTTTTATACCTGTCAAATCGATCGCAACCGTAAATCTTTTTCTGCGATGTTTGGGCCAGCATAATATGTTCATCTGAGCAAAATTGATATTTAGGAATCGTGATGGCTTTATCAAAATAGCCCCATTCGATAGCGGCTTGGTCATAGGGTAATACATGATCCAAGATAAAGGCGCCATTCATTGCCGTTTCTGTCCCTAAAGTATAGTCCATCACAGTTGTCGACGCCGCAGCCATGGCCTTCGAATTTCCTTCAAGATAGTCCGTCGTTAATTTTGAAAAATCGACGTCCGGAGTCGCTGTCGAAGAAGATCCTGCAAAGTTATGTCGAAGCCCCAGAACATGACCCATCTCGTGGGCTATGACGATACGAATGGTATCCAAAGTCAGTCGTTGGGTTTGGGCATTTGCGGCGGTGCCGCTGGTTAAAGTTTCAAGGTCATTGCTGATGATCTGCGATTGTTCCAATGTGCAACGAGTGAAATCAGCTCCCGTTGAAATTTTTTTCGAGGAAAATAATAATTGAAATTCAGCCTGGGGTAATTTGTACCACGACGAGGTCATGTAAACTTGGCCCCGAAAAATTTCACCACTTAAAGGATCAACTTGAAAATCAGCTTTAGCGAATCCTGCCGTCTCCCACGGGATCCACAAGACGTGAATACTACGATCGGCTTGGCGTTCTGTTGAATCAAAACGTGATCCAATTTTAAAAATTTCACGACCGGCCACACGGTTCCAATAAAGAATTCCCTCTTCCATGGCCTGAGTGGCATCAACGGGAGCCCCTTTTTGAATTCTAACGACGATAGGGCCTCGGCTAGGACCAACATCCCAATGTG
>JAYWDA010000378.1:0-2713 GCA_043780105.1 Pseudobdellovibrionaceae bacterium
ATTTAATGGAGGAACCAAAATTTCTTCAGGCGAAGGAAGCTCCTCCTGACTACTTGCTAACGAAGAGGCCTTTTTTGCTTCTTCGTGATTTGGCATGTAGGCGGCCCCTTTGACCGACTTTTTCGGTTCCATTTTTAAGGACCCCGGAGTTTTATCCGCTTCTACAATCTGTTTTAGTAACGCGGCTAAATCATCTGCGGTCTCAATTTCTGAATTTGAATTTTGCCCTTCTAAAAGTGAACCTCTTAGCGATTCTGCAGGCACATTAGAATCTAATATTGCGGTTGCTCGCTGAGTTTCGTTCTCTGGAAATTTAAGAAAGCTTGCTACCTGCGCATCCATTTTATTTTTTTGGATTTTATCTTGAACTTCTTTAATAAGATTTGATTCTGATTTCCTCGACTCAGCTTTGGAAATCAGAGTCTGTTGATCTTTCATAAACTTATTAACGGCCCGTTCGACCGCCGGGCCGGTGGCCGGTGGATTGATCTTATATTCCAGGCCCGAGTCCATCAGCATTTTGTAAGAATGAGTTGTCGAATTTTCAGCGTAGCCAATAATACAAACCGGAAAGGCTTGAGTTAAAAGTTTGGGTAGCGACCTGATTTTTTTAAGTGGATGATCGGTGGGAACCATGACAAAAGAGGGCTTATTTTTTACTAGATACGTAAAAGACTCTTTTATATCAGACGTACTGAAAATGACCCAGCCCCGATTTTTCAAAAAGCTCTCCACAGACCCTAGCGGCTTTGGATTGGCCTTTATAATAAGAATCGATTTTCTAAATTCCACTTTACGATTTTCTCACCTCTTCTTAACGGCTGAATCCGAGGTAAAGTTAAGGGGTGTCTGGACCTAGGTGTTGCTTAAATGTCAAAAAAAACTTAGTTTATAGGAGTGAAAATCTGGTGGCTCTTTACCTTTATCTTGCTTGCGGCCTTTGCCTTCAATGCGGATGCACCTTTACAGGGTGTCCATACGATTAGGCAGTCGGATACAACATTTGCAGCCTATAGCTATTGTGTGGAAAATACGCCCTTTCTGAAACCAAAAGTGGCTCATCGTGGGGCGACAAGCGGTACAGCGATTGGCGAATTTCCAATTTATAGCTATGTTATGAGCCTCCCCTGTCAGCTTCGCGGCAGCTGGTCCGAGCTTGATCCCAAGTTTTTAATTTTACTTCTTTGGATTTTAAATCTTAGTATTTGGTGGGGCTGGGCAAAAATTTACCTGAGACCTTCTGACCCCTCCGCGTTTGCAGTTCTCTTGGGGTTTTCAACTTTCAGTCTGCTATTTATGACAATTGCATTACCCGACAACTTAGCTTTTTTCCTGATCGGCCTAGCGGCTTTTTTGCATCAGCGATTTCCTCAAAAGCGGATTTCTTTTTTTACTTCCTTGCTGTTTATCTTAGCTTTTGCAATTAGGCCTTATTTGATTCCATTGATGTTACTGGTCCACCGGCGCTTTCTTTGGATGTGTTTAACGACTATAGGATGTTTAGTTGTCTACGTTCTTTGGTATAAAATTTGGGTTCAGCAGAGTGAACTGAATTATTATTACTTAGCCATCCCACCGATTTCAGAAATGATTGAAACCTTCCCCCATTATGCAGTTCTTTTGTTAAAAACAGTCTTGCGGGAATGGTTTCAAGATATCTTTATTTTTCTTGTGATCTGGAAGTGGCGCAGCTTAAAACGATTAGAGGTCTTTGGCGTTTTTGGATCTCTTGCGCTGGTGATTATTGTGCGTGGTGAACATTCCATTGTTCACAGTTATTATCTTTGGGCCGCCGCAGTCTTTGCAGCCCTTTGTTTATTCCGAGCTTTAATGACTTTGAATAAAAAGCAGCAAACGGTTGCACTCCTTTTTTATGGGGCCATCGGAATTGCAAACACTCAACATGAGTATCATCGGCAAGCCCACTTCAGGTATGAACAGCTGAAAGCACTAGTTGAGACGGAAAAAGTACCGTTAGCCGCGAAAATTGCTGTGTATGTTGGAGATGGTTCTTGCTCGACTCAGTATTTGTACTGGATGAAACATTATGGCTGGTGTTTTTATGAAAAAACTTTTCAAGGTCCGAAACATTGCCCGGCTGGCGCTGATTATTACTTTAAGTATGAATTAGAAACGCCTATTTTGAAGCCCTGCGAATCAACTCCCACTGATAAGCCGACTGACAAATAACTTTTAAATCATCAAATTGCGGCTGCCAAGCGAGCTCTTTTCGAATTTTTTCGCTGTCCGCAAAGGACTGGCCAACATCGCCGGGCCTGCGGGGTTTTCGAACAATTTCAAACTCTTTGCCACTGGCGGACTTCATCGCTTCTAAAACTTCTAGGACCGTAAAGCCGTGCCCATAACCACAATTAAGAATTTGATTCTGGCCACCATTGCGCAAATAACTTAATGACAAGATATGAGCTTCAACCAGATCTTCGATATCAATATAATCTCGAAGGCCTGTGCCGTCGGACGTCGGATAATCATCTCCAAATACCTGTACTTGCAAACGATCGCCACAAGCGGCTTCCGCCGCGACCTTCATTAAATGACTAGCCTTTAAGGTTCGCTGACCATTACTTAAATCTTTCTTTGCTCCAGCGACATTAAAATAACGCAATAACACATACTTGATGCCGTGAGCCCGACTCATATCTTGAATAATTTTTTCGCCCATCAATTTCGTTGTGCCGTATGGATTTGTCGG
>JAYWDA010000379.1:0-2572 GCA_043780105.1 Pseudobdellovibrionaceae bacterium
TTTGTCACAGCTCGGGCGAAGCGGCTTATGAATTCTTGACGGATCAAATTTTAAAAGTGGACGAAATTAATCCTCAAGTAGCGGCTCGAATCTGTGGCTTATTTGATTATACGGCTAAGATGCCTGATCTACAAAAAGCACAGCTAAAGTCTCAAGCGCAAAGGGCTCTGAACCATTCGAACTTATCCAAAAATACGCGCGAGTTGATTGCGCCAGTGATGACGGTTTAGTGATCGCCCAAACGGTGCCGACAATGCATCAGGAATTCTTCCCGAGTTTCTTTGCGGGATTTAAAATGGCCGCGCAAATCAGAGGTCGCCGTCGAGCTGCTGGAATCTTGAATCCCTCGCGCGATCACGCAGTAGTGTTTCGCATTCATATGAACAGCGACATCGTCAGTTCCTAAAATATACACCAGGGCATCCGCAATTTGTTTTGTCAGGCGCTCTTGCACCTGGGGTCTACGAGAGAAAAACTGCACGATACGATTGATCTTTGAAAGACCAATCACTTTTTGCCCAGGAATATAAGCCACCGTGGCGCGGCCTTCGATCGTTTGAAAATGATGTTCGCAAACTGATAAAACTTCGATATTTTGGACGACGACCATTTGGTCGTACTTCATTTTATTTTCGATGACGGTGATTTTAGGAAAGTTATTAACGTCTAAGCCGCTAAAAAGTTCTAACACATACATTTTAGCTAATCTTCGGGGTGTATCCGTCAGCGAATCATCCTCCAAATCCAAGCCAAGAATTTTCATAATATCGCGGAATTTTTCTTCAACTTTTTCGACTTTTTCATCTGGACTTAAACTATTATTTTTTTGCGGCGTTGGGATCACAGACTTAAGAATGTCTTGCGGGGAAAAATGAAACTTTTTTGGAGCTTGTGTGTTTTGTTTTTTAGCCAAGAGGCCTCCAGAGATTGAGATAATCTGAAGGCCTAATTCCGTCATTCACTTTTCTGATTTTTGCAGATTTACATTGTTAAACTTACACGGTCACGGCTTACCCTGAAAAGATCTTAGACACCTTCCCTGCGACCAAATGCTTTATAGCTGTTTTGAAATGGACTTTGTATTGCAATATCGCCCATTGACCAGCCCAGTGAAAAAGGAAACTTATATGAAATTTTTAAGCTTAAGATCATTCCAAGCACCGGCCCTGATTTTCACTTTGTTGGTGTCATCAAACGGTATAGCGGATATGCCCCCTCTTATACCGATTAAACATGAAATTCCTGGCGCCATTAGCCTGTCGATTTCTCCCTCAGGGCAAAAGTATTTCGAAAAACACCTGGGCCAAATCATCAAAAATCTAGGCTTTAACCTTTCTGAGGGCTATTTCAGCGAACAAACCGTTGTGTCTCCGACCGCGATCAACCTTGATGAGCTTGAAAAAAAGTTTCCTGAGCCGATTAAAGTGGCAAAGCAAGTTCGCACGCTTCTGACAGAGTGGCTCGTGGGATTTACCTTAAAGGACCACAGGCCAGCCTTTCAAATTGGTGCTTCTGAGTACGCCGCTGAAATCAGTCGAATGGCTGTCATTACCGACCAAGCTTTAATGACCCAACTGAACCGCCGCGACGGTGCCGTTCTGGTGATTGAACTAGAAGTAAAGAAGATCACAGCGCAAATTGATACTCTGAAAGTTTGGGACGCTCAAAATTTACAACTGGGCGAACTGGGCTTAAAAAAGGTTTCTGTGACACTGGGAAATTCTCAGCAGAGTCCTTTGTACATCCGCCTGCCCGTGTACGTGGCGTTGAACCCGCAGGATGAACTGCGCTTTGAGGTTCTTTCTTTCGAGCAAAACTTAGATCGCATGGCTGTCGATATCAAATATGAAGGACTGATCTTTCCCCAATTACTAGTGGAAATGAACGGGCATAAATATCCACTAAATAATTCTCGTCTTGAAAAATATGTCCAAGATCAGATTCCCACTTTGCTAACAAAAGCTCGTGAATACATCAAAGAATTTGCTAAAAATGATTTACCAGCCAGGCTCAATCAAATGGCTCAGACAAAATTAAAAGGACAGATCGAAGAAGTACAAAGACTGTCTGCGGCTGGAAAACCTGACGGCGACATGAGCAGCGATTATCTGTGGGGCTTGAAGCTAAAAAAGCTTAAACTTCAAAACAACTTATATATTGGTTTTAATGCCTATATTGAAGACCCTTCCAGCAGGCAAAATATTGGTTTAAATCCTAGCCTGGGCTCGCGGGGAGCACCTGATCTTGAACACGAAACGATCCCTCATGATTTAGTGATGAGTATTGATCGCGGTGTTTTAAATCGGGTTCTGCAACTTAGTTTTCTTCGTGGTTATTTTAGCGACCTCGCTCAGGGAGACACCAAACTGAAACTCAAGGGAGTTCCTAGTTTAGATTATGCGCCGACTCCAGTTGGAGAAAAAGTAGGACCGTTAGAAACCTTTATTAAAATTCATGTAAAAACAGAGACTGAACCGAACTCGATGGCTTTAGCTAAAACGATCGTTCTTGATTTTGATATTATCGCAAAACTAGTTCCGTCCCAGCCTAGCCAAGAGATGGCCATCGTCCT
>JAYWDA010000380.1:0-2115 GCA_043780105.1 Pseudobdellovibrionaceae bacterium
CAAATTCAAATACTTTCGGATTACTCACTCAATCTCCTTTTAATTCTCAAAACTAAAATCTAAATATACTGCCACTTTAAACTTCAAACTTAAGATTCGGTCGTTTCCACTTTCGCGTCGCCATCTTCTTGAGCTTCTAATTTTTGTAATTCTTGCTTCAAACGCTGATCCGCTTGCTGTTTTGCAGAACCAGATGTTGTTGGTTTGCTTTCTTTAGCCGCCGATGGAGCGACTGGAATTGGCGTTCCTTCGCTTTCATATTTTGCAATGAGATCTTTAGCATCTTGAATCAACTTTTCAGCCTTTTCACCCTCTTCGTAACCTGGAATGCTGTTAATATCGTCCAGCGATGCATTGGCTACGGCTTGAAAAGACCCAAATCCAGATTGGAAAATATTTTGCGCCATCGTTTCAGTCATATGAGGAATCAGCATCAAATTAAAGATCGCTTCAGCGGTTCGGTTTGAAGCTGAAGATTCAGACATGATATCAATTTTCCAAGTTGTTAATTTGGCTGCTAGTCGAACGTTCTGACCCTTTTTGCCAATCGCTAAACTTAACTGTGAATCAGGAACAACAATTTCCATCTCTTTATTTTGTTCATCCACAAAAACGCGCGAAATTTCAGCAGGGGCTAAAGCATTACAAGCAAAACGAGTGACGTCTTCGTCCCAAGGAACGATATCAATTTTTTCGCCGCGAAGTTCTTGCACGATATTCTGAACTCGGCTGCCCTTCATCCCGACGCAGGCACCGACAGGATCCACCGCAGAATCTTTTGATCGTACGGCGATTTTAGCACGAGCTCCAGGCTCACGAGCGGCCGCCATAATTTCCACGATGCCGTCATAAATTTCAGGAACTTCCATTTCGAAAAGTTTCATTAAATATTGCTCAGATGCCCGCGACATAATAATCTGCGGACCCCGAGTTGTTTGGCGCACTTCCAATAAAAATCCCTGAATACGATCACCGGGCTTGTACTGCTCACCAGGGATTTGTTCGCGCATAGGGATAAACGCTTCTGTACGACCTAAATCGACAACGATGGCGCCTTTCTCCACACGGCGTGCAATGCCGGAAGCGATCTCACCTTTACGTTGTTCAAATTCATTAAAAATAATGTCGCGCTCAGCATCGCGAACCTTTTGCATGATAATTTGTTTGGCTGTTTGAGCCGCAATTCGACCCAGTTCAGAAGTGTCCATTTTAATACCCAAAGAGTCTGCTAGTTGTGCGGCAGGATCTAATTTCAAAGCGTCGTCCAAAGGGATTTCAACTTCTTCGTCGATATAGGCTTCGCGAGTCACAACTTCTTTAAACTCAAAAAGTTCGACTTCGCCCGATTCTTCATTATAAGAAGCTTCAATTTCACGATAAGTGCCGTATTTTTTACGAGCGGCAACTAGCATCCCTTGCGTGACGGCTTCAATCACGATGGCTTTATCGATGCCTTTATCTTTACCGACTTGCTCAATCACACGACTCAAATCTGAAAATACATTGTCTGCCATTAGACCCTCTTTATTTTTTCTTAGGTTTTCGAGCTGCTTTTTTTGCTTCTCGAGCCAATTGTTTTGCTTCTTTCACTAACTGCTTTGCTTCTTTTGCTGCCTTTTTAGATTCATCAATGACTTCTTTAAATTCAAAAACAACTTTCGATTTTTCAACAGCCGATAAAGGAATTTTAAAATTCCCTTCTATAGAATCAAAAACCAAATTCTGATTTTCAAAACCCGTTAGAACTTCTTCGACATTACGAGAGTTTTTTAAACGCTCAACTTGCACCCCAAAAGACTGCATGGGCTCGGTCGTGCGGACCGCGATTTTTTTACCGATGACCTTTTCAAAATGCCAAGATTTTTTTAAGGGTCGGTCGACTCCAGGAGTGGAAACTTCCAAGTTATAAGGCCCGCCGGGGATCACATCATCGGTGTCTAGCAAAGAGTTCAATTCGCGGGACACCGTTGAGCAATCATCAATCCCCGCCCCGCCTTCTTTATCAACATAAACACGAAGAGTGCGACCAAGACCTGTTCCTAGAAATTCTAGATCATACAGAAAACAGCCACCCCGATGACAGACCTCGCCTGCCATCTGCTCGACTTTTTCTAA
>JAYWDA010000381.1:0-8866 GCA_043780105.1 Pseudobdellovibrionaceae bacterium
GTGATTTTCTTTGTTTCTTTTATTCAACCCTATTCTTACGATCCACTGACAAATTTTTTAAGGTCCGTAAAAACTTTTTATCAGCCTTCGCAGAATGTCGTTTCCAGTGAAGCCGAATTTCGAGCCGAGTTACCCAAAATTCAGATTCATTCAAATTTTAAAACAAGCACTCCGCCTCACGTTTTTGTTATTCTTGTAGAGTCATTTAATTCCAGATTTATTAACGAAAGCACTCCAGAAGGAGTGCCTTTCACTCCCTTTTTTAATGAACTTACAAAAAAACATCTTTATTTTCCCCACTATTTTTCAAACTCTATCCAAACAGCCAAAGGACACTTTGCAGCCCTGTGTGGGCAGGTCCCCATGCTTCGATCGGTTGAATTCAAAGCCAAGTCTTGCTTTGATCGCAAATGCGCTCCGGATATTATGCAAGAGGCAGGCTACCAAACCGTTTTTATTCAAGCCGATCCCAACTTTGACACTGATGGCGAGAAAGACTTTCTGCTTAATCACGGAGTTCAGGACTTTGCCGAAGTGGTTCGCCCTTGCAAGACGGAAAAGGATCGCTGTTATGGAATTGGCATCCGCGATGATCTATTTTTGGGCCGTGCTCTTAATTATCTGACCGCAAAGTGGGACTCTAAAACTCCCCTTTTTGCCATTTTAGCAACGGTCTCAAGTCATATGCCCTTCAATTCTCAAGAGGAAGAGGAACGAGAAATTTTTAAAAACCCAAAAACCTTAAAAGAGCATTATCTTAATATGCTGCGGATGACAGATAACTCGTTAAAAGTTTTTCTAGACTCTTTTTCGAAGAGCCCCCTTTCGAAAAACTCGATCCTTATCATTACTGGCGACCACGGGTTTCCCACAGGAGAACATGGATCTTTTCACAACGAAAACTATGCTTATACTGAAAACTTTGGTGTGCCTTTATTAATTATTGATTCCCGAAGAAATTTAAAAGAAAAGTTTTCTGCCGTTCAAGGCCAAGCGTTTTCCCATCTTAATTTGGGCCCCACCATTGCCGATCTTGCGGGTCTTACCGTTCAGACGGATTTCATTGCAACTTCAATTTTTGACCCTGGTAAAGAGCCAAGCTTTATTCCTTTTGTTCAACCCTACTCGGGCGGATTTCAAGCTGTCCTTCGCTGGCCTTTCCGTTACATTTTTGAAGAGCATAAGGAAAAAGAATATTTATTTAACTTGGAAGAAGATCCCGAAGAAAAAACTCCATTGAAGATTTCTGACTATAATAAGCAGATCAGACAGCTCCGAAACGAAGCCGGTCAGATTTATGTTCAGCAAAAAATATTTGAATGCCCATAAATTTTTGAAACTGATCCACTTAAGTGTGCTTGCCCCTCCTCGCGCGTCGAAAAAGATCAGTTTTTCTAGGGGCCTATCTTCTCCTTGCGACCTTATGAATTCCATAGGAATTCGTAAGGCAACAACGAACCACTTAAACCCTTTAAAAATCAGAATAATCTTGAGGCGTTAGCCTGCACTAAACACACTTAAGTGGGTCCGTTTCTAATTTTTTTGGCCTGTGAGGTGCTGAATCATCTTAAGCAGGCTTTGGATCTGCGGGGCTTCTCTCGTTAAATAATTTGATCCGGTATATCCCCACCAGTCCCAGCAAGATTTTGAATTAAAAAAACTTCTTGCGACAACGGGGTAAAGTATAACGATCCCATTCGCCTCGCCCCAATTATTGTATCCGGCCTGGGTTAGAAACGTGTCTTCGATATCATCAGGTGTTTGAAAGCAACCATGTAAAGCAATATGCAAATCACAGCTTTTATTTTTTAACCTACAAACCGCTGGAATATACGCGTAACCGTCAATATGCATCGTCGAATTTTCTGTAATAAAGGGAATTTGATTAAATTTAATCAGATGCTTTAAATCAGCAACACCATTTTTTAAAGACTTATCCAACAAATACTCAAGAATATTTTGAGCCCCATCGTAAGCGCAATTGTTAATCCAGGGAGAACCTTCCTGAGAACATGAATTTCCAAAATTTTTTGTTGGAATCCCGTGGCTCATGGGCAAAGAAAATTCTGTTGCAATATGATCTGCAGGCATAAAATTCTGAGACCAATTCAGCAACTTTAAACCCGCTTGAGGATTGATGACTGTGTCGCTGAGTCCGTTTAAAATAAAAATTCGTCGGTTTTGTAAATGGCTGAGCGGTGAAATCAAACCTTGTTTCTCTAATACCAGCGCTTGCTTGATCAGGCTTTGAACGGAAATATCTTGAGGCCTTTGCATACAAGTGCCTACAGCCATATTCACGTTGCCTTGGGCGCAACCATAAACGCCGCCTGAGATAACTCCCGCGCCTATAATAACGTCGGAAGCGGCCACCAGCATTTGTTCGGCCATAAAGGCGCCTGACGAAACTCCTGAAACCGTCACTGTTTTTGGATCGATATTAAGGCGAGGTAAATCGATGCTTGGGGCGTAGATCACGGAAATGGCCAATAGGATATTTTTTAAGCGACCCTGCTTCATGTTCAAGGAATTATCGGTCAGCGGCGCCAGTGTCAAGTCAACTCATTAGCAAGTGAAAACTTATTTGATAAGTTTTCTTACCAAAGTTTTGATTCGACGGAGAAATAAATAAAGACCCCCCGCTCGTGTTCGACAGCCGAAGGCCCGAATCCTAATATCGCAGCAATTCCAGGAACAACTTCGGTGTCATTTCCAGCTTTGAACGCTGATCTAAAACCGGGAACAATTAAATAAGTCGAGCTGCTGCTTTTCTGATTGGTCGTTACAACCGCTTCATTATTATTAAATGCAAATTCACAAAGAAAATTTGTTTTTTGTGTGATGCTGTAAATTCCGCTCATGCCAAAGTTGAAGCCAACTAAAGATGCTTTTTCTCCGGCTGGATTTTGGGCGTTTGGGGTATAGGTCCAACCTGCATTCCAATGTTGACTGAAACTTGGGTTTACAATCACTGATAATGTTTGATTCACTTGGATTCCGGTCGCGCCGTTGCCAAGTCCCTTTTTATAATCACCCGTTGGCAAAATCAGTGAAATCCTTGGTGCCATTGCTACTTTTTCTGTGTTCACGGCTTGAAACCGATAATTTAAAGCGACATCACCTAAACCTTTTTCATCCGCACTTCCATTGGTGCCCGTTTTTTTCACCATCGGGAGAGCATACGATAACTGATGCGTTTCATTAGGAACCGGGAATTCATTCGTGAAAGTATAGGCCCACTCTTTTGTTAACTCAGAATACTGGTAGCCTTGAATAAATTGGATGACGCCGGCTTCCTGATTGTAGGCTTCTTCGATCAGGAAGGAATTGTCTTTAATTCCTTCCTCTTCCGCAGCTGCTCCTAAATGGGGATAAAATAGGGCAGTTAATACAAAAGCCAATTTTAAAAAGAAGCTCATTTATCTCCTCTTGTCAGACGTAAGCTAATTTAAATATGGATTGAGTATCGGTGAGCCTAGCCGAAAGATCGCAGGGGCTCAAGTAAGTTCTTTAGATCAAAGTCCAATCCAGTCTAGCCTGCTTAAGCCATCAAAAGATTTTTACTTTAACTCTCCCAGCGAAACGCCGATATCGTCTTGTGAGGTGATTCATGGGTGCTCCTAAATTACAGCCGGCGGCGCAAGTAAATACGCAAGCTTCGGATCAAACTTTTAATTTCATTGATACGAAACTTGATAGCGTTTTACAAAAAATCGTTCAAGAGGCCAAAGATATTTCGGGCTTTCCCATCTCGCTGGTTTCTTTAGTGATGGACCAGATTCAATTTTTTAAAGCGCAAGTGGGACTCCCACCCGATCTTGCACTTTCTCAAGCCACGGATCGCTGCTCGTCTTTATGCCAATTTGTTGTTGATACAAAAAAACCTTTTTTTGTCGAAGACACGAAAGCTCGCCCTGATTTGCCCCAGGAATTAGTTAAGCTTTACAATATCTCGGCTTATTTTGGATTTCCAATTGCAGTGAATGGCGAAGTGATCGGCAGCCTTTGCTTGATTGATGTTAAAAAGAATTCAATTCCCAAAGAAGTCTGTCAGCGCATGGCTGTTCTTGCAGAACACGCGGGACTTCATCTTCAGCAGCTAAAAAAGGGCCATACCAGCGAGCTTCTGTTGCTTGAAAAAGCCTCAGCTCCGGCTATGAGTGAAATTCGAAATATCTTAGCTGTTTTGAAATTAACTTCCGAACAGGCCGCCTATATTTCTCATCAGATCAATCCGATTTTTTTCCTTTTAGAACAGCACATTCAAAAGAAGTTAACACCTGAGGAATTTTCTCGCGCTTTGGACGCTCTTCAAGAAACAATTAAGGTTTACAAAAGAATTCCTAATCTTCTTCAGACCATTCAAAAATCGATCAGTCGACTGACCAGTGCGGTGTTTGGTTTAGAAGGCGCCTTAAGTTTAAAATCAGGCTCGCCTCAATGTAAGGTTTCTGATATTTTACTTCCCAGTGAAAATTTGTCCCACCATTTAACAAAGCTGATGGGCGGTGTTTCTTGGGCTCCGACCAAAGAGCGCTTCACTTTAAAAGTTCCACAAAACTTTGCGATCACTTTGATGGGTTCAATTCTAACATCGGTGGCGGAAAGTGCTTTACGCGCAAATTTAAAAGCTCCAGGCATCAAAGGTAAAGTTGAAAAAAAGCAAGATAGAGTCAGTATCAACTTAACTGTTGAAGGCATGCCCGCTCACGAGTGGGGAACTTTGCAATCGGTGCTTTCAATATTATCTTGTGGCTCGGACGCAGTCAGCCTAAAAGCCGATGCAACAAGCCTCACCGTGGATTGGCAAAGCGAAGCTTCTTAATTTAATCAAAGCAAAGCTTTTTAGCTATCAGTACAGCGTTGATTTTTCCGAGTTAGCGACAATCACGCCGTTCACTTCCGACACCATGCTAAACTTTGCGGTGATCGGCGACGGCACGCGTATTAAAGCAGCTGCACTGGACATCATCGAAGCGTAATCTCGACTGCCATCACCAATACCAATAGATCCCGAGCTTGAAGCTCCATTTTGGGCCCTATCGGGTCGCGAGTTCGCTTTCATTCTTCCTAGAATCATAGGTCCTTGAACGGCACCCGAATAGAAGACGGCGCTAGCGGCTGCACTGCCATGATCAGAGCCAAATCCATCATTGCGCGGTGACCTGTTAAAATCGCCTATCATTGCAATCACTGTATCTTGGAAAACATTGGCGGCTTTGAGTTGCGTGATCAACTCAAGTAAACACGCGGCATAGGCGCGCCAATTGTAGGTGTTCTTAATCAGGCTAACCATTTTACCCGTGCCGTGTTCGTCGGGTGTGGCCATCATGCCAGGTCCAATAGACAAAGAATGTGTTAGCTTATTAACAAATAGATATTCAGCCAAAGCCATGTGCCTTGCTAAAAATCCAAACTTTCCATCGGCAGGAATAAGATCTCTTAAATCAGCTGCAGTGACCATGGAGCCATCTAAATTAGTTCGATAAAAATTATTTCGTGTTCCCGTTGTACCCACTGGTAAGTCCGTCAAACCAGGAAGTGGATTTGATCGATCCAAGGCCCGCATAATAAGGCTTTCATATTTTGCAACGGCATTGGTCCAATAGGTATTCATATCACCCAATGCTTTTCCTAAGAGTTCGGTCGCTGATCTTTGATCAGCAGCTAAAGTTGCAGCCCCGGGGTGCTCGCTTTGCGCGTAAGCGTTTAAACTAGCGGCAGAGGTATCTAAGTAGGATTTTAGTTGCGCCTTTTTATCGTTAAATGTCGCTCCGGTTTTGCTAGTAAATGGATCCATTAAAGTTTGAAGTAAGTTGTCTGAGGAAGTGACCAGGTTACGGTTTGGAATGGCTATATTTGAAAAACCTTTTTGTGAACGAAAGACCAAATCATAAGCTTCGGCCGAAGCCGACTTGATCGGAGCATTGGACGCATCTGCCGGCATTGCTGTTAAACTTTGCAAGGCACCCAGCGGAGTTAGAATATTCATTCTAGAAATATCATGAGAATCACTGCCGGAATTTAAGCCCTGCAGGGCCAGAAGGTTATTTAAAAGGTCTGACATCGGTCGTGACCCACCATCTGCCGTTGGTAAATTAAATTGCCACTGCCAGGGCGCCTGAATTCCTTTTACAAGCACCGTACTGTATTCAGCATCGACGTATCGTCCAGCCACTTCAGTGTACTTCATGACGGCTTGAGTGTTTCGTGTAAAGCCAGCAGAAGCGTAAGGATTTAGAAACCAATCGAAGGTCCATCGGGCCGGCCCACCTGGTAAAGAAATATAAAGTAATCTTCGAGGATTCAAATTCATTTCAGCGGCGCAGGCCTTTGTCACAGCTCCACTGATGATACTTTGGGTGAGCATATTCAAAGGACTTAGCATGGCATTGGCACCCGTTAGTCCCAGAAATTGCAAAAGTTCGCGGCGGTTAATTTCTTTTAATTTGCTCACGTCACTATCCCCTTCAAAAAAATTTTACAATGCGCTGTCAGACCGATGATACTGCGGCGTATTTAGAATGTCTGATATCAGTTTTCGCAAACTATTATGTTGCCGTAGAGATTTTCCCAGATTGATCACTTCATTTCTGTGGGCCATGGCTTCCGCCGAAAGCGCCAGGTGGTTCGGATCATAGATATCACTAGTATCCACAGAAATTCCTGTAAAATGAGCATAGTATCTTTTAGCGGCGCAAATATAAAAATCATCCTGATTCGTAATTTGATTGGCTAAATCACCAGGGCCGCTAACACCAATATCCACTAAATTTCCCATGTAATTCCGGAAAAAAAGCGTTCCTGTGGGTGGGCGTTTTGCATAACTAGCATCTGGGTCTGAGGGCCAAGCAGTCTCTGAAGGCATCCTCGCAGCTGGGAACTTCACGAAAAAAGCGCCCCGCTGGCCCGGCAGCATCGAATTATTTCCAAAGGCTGTGTAATTCACATTGCGAACCACTGAAGCCACTCGGTCCATTGAAGCATGGCAAGAAGCACAATTACTTGTTCTTCGAAAAGCAACTGAGCTTCCCATCACGACAAACGCATCTGCATCTGTATTTCTGACCACAGGAAGATCGCGACATAAAAGATCATGATAGATCGCTCGACCCCAACGTCTTGGCATTTGCGTTCCGCCATCGGCCGCAAAGCTTTCAGCTTGAATCACATTCATTAAAGCATAAGTATAGTTACCTAAAAGTCCCCCACCTAATGACCCTGCTAACGTTACCGTCCCAGAAGAGGCGACACTATTCTGAGTGATGGAATAATTTGCTGTGGCGGGCGCCGTTGCCGTGACTCCATAAAGAGCCCCGCGCGGTGCAAACGGCATTGGACTTAAGGCAAATAAATCTGCAGTGGCCCTAGATTTAACTCCAGCTGTTGGAGTCATTCCGGCTCGGACCGGGATATAAATCGTATTTCCCGTAAGGCTTCCACGGTACGAGGGATTCACATCAAACAAAGATTTTGTGATGTACAAAGCGGGAGTCGAGCTATCCCACAAATCCATCACACCATCGGTTAACCAATCCCTGCCTGAATCGAGCGCAGTGAAATCCTTCATCGAAAACCACGACGCATGCAAGCGGTGCATATTTTTTAAAACAGCCAAGGCTTCCGGATCTGCCACATTACTAATCGTCGTATTTCCATTCCCACTTAAAACAGCCTTGTTAAGAACTTGTAAACAAGCACCTATCGGATCCGTCTGCCCGCCAACAACTTGCTTTGTCAGCGGATCCGCAGGCGCAGGTCTTATCCCTGTGATTTGTGAATAACAGCGATTAAAAAGTGCTAAGCGCGACAGATAAGTCCCCGCCGAAGCACTGAAAGGAATCAATAGAAGGGCTGCGATCATTATTTTCATAACATTTCCATCATCGGTGAAGTGCAAAGACTGAGGAAAACAAATCGCCATGCATCCAGCGGCGTTTGACCAAAATTAAGGGCTGCTTGGTGCTGTGCTTTCAGAGGAGCTAATACATTATCCGAAACAGCTCGGCCCGGAAAAAATAAATTAAGCGCGTTTGAAAGATTCATATCAGAGGCCGCTGAAGTCGGTGCTAAAGAACTTTGCGTTAAAGCGGTCATGACCGCTTCATCGATACTAAGGATTTCTTCACAAGCTCGAATCAAGTAACCTTTACGAATCGCATTTGAAAGCGGTACAACAGAAGAGCTGGTGCGATTCCCCCCTGGGCAAATGTCGTCGTAACGACTGCAAGGGCCACCCATAGAATCAATTTGCAACGTCACAAGGCTCTTGATTTTATTCTTAATCGCATTGGTCGAAGGTGTCGCAAGAGTTGGATTAACAAAGATCGTCGTCATGGTTGAAGTCATATAGTCAGCATGTCCGATATTAATTTTGTCATCAGGCCCCAGGGAATTTAAGAATAGCCCTGGCGAACCTGGCACACCTGGAAAAGCCGACGAACCCAAATTCAAGACCTCAAACTGATCTGCAGACTTGGTCGCAAAGCCAGAGCGCCCGCAGTTTTGAAAAGACAAGCACAGAAGCAGGATCGTCACTCCGACGAGATAGCGGCTCCTCATTTTTCTGAGCTTTCCCAAATTATGGTCTTTCATAATTCCCCTTGAACTGCCTCTATTCTATCGTAAGTTTACAGACCTAGGTTAAGGTATTATTTTACCTGCTAAATCCTCTGTCGAAGTTGTTTTCTAATTTTGAAAGATCAACGCTTCAATCTGAGATTTGAAAGCCAGCGCAAACACAAAGGCTTTCAAATGCAAAATAAGAACTGGTTTATTTGATTTTTTCTTTATTTTTCTTATTTTGAGATTTCGTTGAGGGCGGTATTAATTTCTGTAAATACATTGGACCAATCTTGGAATTCGG
>JAYWDA010000382.1:0-3429 GCA_043780105.1 Pseudobdellovibrionaceae bacterium
TAATTGGGCAAATCCCTTTTCACCGACCCCGTATAATCACCAACAAGAATAACTTTTGCATCCGTTGGATCCAGCTGCAAATTCTGAGTTAAGTAAACCCAAGCACTTTCAACTAATTTTAAAAGCGCAATGCCATGCCCTTCAGGATGACGAGCCGACAAGAAATCTACAAACTCCATGTAATACCAAAAGAAAGAAAGCTGTTTTTGTGAAGCTTGCTGTTTAAAGTAGACTAATAAATTTGGAAAGTTTCCGCTATTGGCGTAAAGATCCCAAAATTTTGAAAAGCGCACCATTTTTTGGATCAATGGATAAGCCATATCTTTCGTCTGTAGAATTTGAAAAGGCGGATGGTCTTGATAAACCATTTTAAAAGTCTGATCATGCCGAACAATTGGCGTTCCCTTCAGACGTTTTAAAAGTCCAACTTGCACTTCATCGGGGCCGCAAGCCAGAAGCTGATCAAAGCCAAGGCCGAAACTTTCAATGCTTTCCCCAGGCAAACCAACAATCAGGTCCGCATGAGTATGAACCCCAGAATCGGTTCGTAAAAAAGCAAAGTTGTCTTTTATTTTAACATAGTCCTGCCTTCGCGAAACATTCTTTGCGACTTCTGGATTCCAAGTTTGTATGCCCACCTCAAACTGTAAGGCGCCCTTGGGAAACTGTTTGATGAGTTCCTTTAACTCATTGGGTAAGCGATCGGGAACCAATTCAAAATGCATAAAAAGTCCAAAGTGCATCCTCTCAAGAAAAAAAGTCATAATAGCTTGGCTGGTTTTTGGACTTAAATTAAAAGTCCGATCGACAAACTTAAATTGCCGGGCACCTCGCCGAATAAGGTGATCCATATCTGCTAAAAACTTTTCCAATGGAAAACTGCGAACGCTGGTGTCTAAAGAAGAAAGACAATATTCACATTTGTAGGGACAGCCGCGCGAGGCCTCGACATAAAGCACTCGATTTTTAATATCAGAATCCGAATATAAACTGTAAGGCGACTCAATCTTTGCAATATCTGGTAGCGGACCTTTAATCAGTTTGGTCTCAGGCCGATGGCCCTGCAAAATATTTTGGCAAAATTCATAAAATAAAAAATCAGCTTCGCCTTTTATGGTGTAGTCCGCCCATTGATAAATTTCCTGTTTTTCAGTCTCATAACTGACTTCAGGACCACCAATCACCACCACAAGCTCGGGACGTAATTTTTTAAGTAAAATCACTAAATCAAGACTGGGTCTTGCATTCCAAATATAAACTCCCAAGCCTACAATGACAGGATCTTGTCGCAAAATATTTTCAGCAATAACCCTCACATCTTGTGCAATCGTATATTCCAAGACTTGAGTTTGCGGTTGCAGGTCCTTCATATTGGCAAAGATGTACCTCAACCCAAAGGCCGCATGTTGATAAGTGGAATTCAAAGTGACTAGTAAAATACTTTTATTTTCCGTCATGGAATTAAATTCCTTAAAATATAAACTTGATGAATTTTTTGATCATGAAAATCATTCGGAATGGTCAGCGGCGTGATATCTTCAACTTTGTAATCAGCTAAAATTTCCGGGGCTAATTTAAAATTTCTTTTATTGGTTGAAAAAAATAATTGTCCATCGGGCTGCAAGCGCTTCATCGTCTGCTGAATTAGCGGAAGTTGATCACGCTCGACTTCAAAAGTCCCATCCATCCGCTTTGAATTAGAAAAAGTCGGCGGATCCAAATAAATTAAATCAAATCGGTCAGTGACAGGTTGATTCAAATATTCAACAACGTCTGATTGTAAAAAGCGGTGGGGAGCCAAAGGAATTTCATTCAAATTAAAGTTATCAATCGTCCAATCCAAATAAGTCCGCGACATATCGACACTGGTTGTTTCGGCGCCCGATTTTGCCGCGACCACGCTGAAAGCTCCGGTGTAACAAAAAAGGTTCAGAAAACTTTTACCAGCAGCTATTTTTGAAATTTTGTATCTCAGCGGTCGATGATCCAAAAAAAGCCCGGTATCTAAATAATCGTAAGGGTTCACCCAAAATGAACAATGGCTTTCTTTGACTTGAAAACGTCTTTTGGTTTCAGCGATTTTTTCGTATTGATTCACGCCCTCTTGCCGCTCGCGTTTTTTAATAACGACGTCATCAGCTTCGACTTTAAAAATTTCTTTTAACGCTTCCAATACTAAAGGCAGATGATTCTTATCTTTATCAATCCACTTGTCACTGCGATCGTAGACCACAAAGATGTCCCCGTACTTATCCACAATAAATGGAAACTCCGGAATATCCCGGTCGTAAATGCGAAAGGCCTGAATTTGGTTGCGATCAGCCCAAGGTTTCAGTTTCCGGTAGTTTTTATCAAGGCGGTTTTTAATCATCGACATGTCTGTCATTGGTTTAGACAATGTTAGGTGTCTGCGCCAGTGAAAAGTCACCGGCCTTTTGGCCAGTCCAGTTTTTGCCTCTCTCTACCAGGTGAAACAGGGTTTAAATGATGCCTCTTTAATTTAAGAATTCTTCATAAGTATCAAGGACTTTCATTAAGTTGAAGCGGCCTTATTCCGATCCATAAACCATGATTGTTTTGCCTCTTGGTCTACGTGCTAAACTTTACATAAAACCATGGGCGACAATAGCGATCGCTCTAATCACCATTGGTTTTTCGACCATGGGTCTTTTGGGTCAAAAGGACGCGATCGAGTTCAAAAATAAAACTTTACTTGCCCACGATTTACACAATCTTTCGTACATTGCGATAAAGAACGACTGCAAAACAAGTTTTTCAGAAATCGTATGCACATTTTTTGAAGGTTACCTTAAAGCTGAAGACCTGGCTCGAACAGATCTAGCAATTGATAAAATAGAAAAGTTTGAGGCTTTCGATCGATCGACTAAAGAAAAACTAAAAAACTATATTCAAAATTTGCCGACAGAGCTGGCCCTGCAAAATGAAATTTATGCGACTGCTGCGAAGTCTTTTACACAAGAGTTTGTGCGTTACAGTACAGATCATTTTTTGCTGTCGCCTGAAAATACGAATTTACGATCTTTAACCCTCGCCCTTTGGCAGCATCAAAATTGGTGGACGTTGTTTGGCAGTCTGTTGCTGTTAGGACTTTTTTCTCTGTTTTTAGAGCAAAGAATTGGACCTGTTTTTGTACTCGGCCTTTATCTCTGCGGCGGTTTTGCAGGAGCTTTTTTACAAGTCAAATTCGCAAACTCTTACGAATGGGTCTCTGCCGGGGCCAGTGGCGTTATGGCGGTGCTTGGAGCTTACGCTTTTTTCTTTTTCAAAGAAAAAGTTCAATTCTTGAAATCATTGACCGTGCCTGGGTGGCTTTATATTTCTTTATTCTTTATAGCTGGAAATGCCCTTTACTTAGATTCTAACTTTATTCCTGATTTTGATTTATGGGCCCATAGCTTAGGGTTTTTC
>JAYWDA010000383.1:0-4051 GCA_043780105.1 Pseudobdellovibrionaceae bacterium
GACTGCATTTCCAAACAACCCATAATTCAGTGTTGCAACCCCGGCCTTTTTGGCTTCGGCCAAGGTTTCAAATCTTTGTCCGTTCATGGCGATAAAGAAATTAGATAAATCGATATTCCCCAAGGCCAAAGAAAGAACCGGTGTTAGCAAGTCCGCCACAAAAGATGTCACAATTTTTGTGAACGCTGCGCCAATAATAATTCCGACAGCTAGGTCCAGGACATTTCCGCGCATAATGAAGGCTTTAAACTCTTTCAACATAATGTTTTCTCTCCTTGCATCAATAGAAAGTCAAACTGCAATCTTGCCGGGCGCCGTCTTGTGATGATAATTTCTTTTCCATGCAAAAAGGCTTCAATTCTGACGTTAATTTTAAAGGTCACAAGTACCATATCCAAACCGAGGACTGGGGATTTCAGAATCCTTACTTAGTCAGTCGAGTTTTTCGACAGGGCGCTGTACTGACAACAATTAAAACACCCTATATCGAGATTCTGAAAGAGCCCGTTCCGCGTGATCAAGTTGAAGTGATTCAATCGGCGCTTCGTAACCAACATACTTTAGTCGTAGAGCGGCTGCTTTCCGGCGAATTTATTTAAAGACCTTGTTCCAGGTCGAGTAGTCACGGGTCGCTCCCTCATCCTACAATAAAAGAATGATCAATTTCTCACACGTTTACAAAACTTATACAGGGCCCGTGCACGCTCTTAAAAATATCGATCTGCAAATTGAAAAAGGCGAATTCGTTTTCCTGACCGGCCCCAGCGGCGCTGGGAAAACAAGTTTGTTCAAACTAATTTCTGCTTTTGATTTACCGTCATCGGGAAATTTGCACGTGGCAGGTCTTGATTTGAATCAGCTAAAAAACAAAGACCTGCCGTATTTCCGAAGGAGGATTGGTGTTGTCTTTCAAGATTTTAAACTTTTAAAAGATCGAACTGTATTTGAAAATGTCGCCCTTCCCTTGCAGCTGCGTGGTGATCGTCCACAAAACCTCAAAAAACGGGTGCAAGAAATTCTAGACCAAGTGGGACTACTTCATCGTGCCGATCATAGACCTGATTTATTGTCGGGGGGCGAGCAGCAACGAACAGCCATTGCGCGCGCGATCATTCATCAACCCGGGATTCTGATAGCAGATGAACCTACTGGAAATTTAGATCCACGATTAACCGAAGAAATTATTGATCTGTTTGAGCGTGTGAGTGCACAAGGAACAACTGTGTTTATTGCGACTCACGACCATGAAATGGTAAAGCGCCGAAATAAACGAATCGTTGAAATTACAGATGGGGAGATCCTTTCCCATGGGGCCTAATCGTTCGCTGACAGTTCTGACTTCAATGGTTTTATGTGCCTGTTTTATTATGACCGCGACATTTTTTTTAGGATTAAAAAACTTCAATAGTTTTTTAATGGACTGGGGCAAAGACTTACAAATGACGGTTTATCTAAAAGATGAAACCGATGCTACCGCTCTCCAAAACTTAATGACCTTTATCAAATCCCAGCCTTCTGTTCAAGAGGTCAAACAAGTTAGTGCGGAAGAAAACTTTACTCATTTTAAAAGCCAAATGGGTAGTTTATTTCCCCAGGTGGAAAATGAAAAAGAAGTGCAAGCCTTAGTGCCATCAACTTTGCAAATTATTTTTGACCTTAAAAATTCTTTGGCTGACCCGTTGCAAATTTTCACTAACGTCGCCAGCCTTATTAAGCTTCAACCTAGCGTCGATCAAGTTTCTTACGGCCAATTATGGGTAGAAAAATTTGGGAAATTTTTTAGTTTTATCCGGCAGGCTTTTTGGTTGATTGCTTTGATCCTAATTTGTGCCAGTGTTTTTGTTTTTTCCAATGCTGTCAGGGCTTGGGTGAATTCAAAACGCTCAGAAATTGAAGTGTATGAGCTTGTGGGTGCAACGTCGTGGTCCATTCGCAAACCTTTTGTGATCAAAGGGACAATTTTAGGATTCGCCACTGGTTGTGTTGCGCTGGGAATCACTTTAGCGGTCATTGAAAATATAAAAACCTTCATGGCCTCAAACGAATTACTTTCTAACATGGCGCAAAGACTTCAGTCGTTTAGTGTCAGTGAAGGCCTGGCGTTTATTCTTTTTTCAACGGGTCTTGGGATATTTGCTTCTTACCTTTGTGTGCGAGAAATTAATAGTGGCTGGGCCGCAGCTGAGAGGCATTAATGCCGCCTCTATTCGCATTTATTTTTGTGTTCTTCGGGGTCAGTTTGATCACCTTGGCAGGGATCAACGAAAAAGCAGCCCAGCAACTAGAAGTTAAGCTGGAACAACATAAAAATCTGATCAACGAAACTGAAAAAAAGCAGCGGCAAATCTTATCAAACCTTTTTGTCATCAATCAGCGAATCAAAAAGATTTCAAAAGAAAAATCCAACTTAGAAAATGAACGACAACTGCTAGAAGTTTCAATTTTAGATCTGAAAGAGCAAATTGAAGATCTGCAACTTAATCTTCAAGGTACCGGTCGCGAGCTGATCAGCCATATCCGCTTGCTTCAACAAGCCAAAGGCTTTGGCTGGCTGAATCTATTATCAGGCAGTGAAGGGCCGGCGGAAGCCGATTTAAATTTATATATTTTTACAAGAATGACAAACCAAGAAAAAAGAAAAATCCAGCAATATTTTGCTCAGAAAGTTCAATTTCAAAAGAGTCAGGCAAAGCTTCAACACAGGCTAGAGCGTTTAGATAAAGTAACCAAAGATTTAGCCGTACGAGAAAAAGATTTCCTGAGCGAGCAGACCTTTCGACAAACAACTTTGAATGAAATTAAATCGAAAAAGCTCCGTATTTTAGAAAAGCTAAAAAACCTAAGAGACACTCAGCTTGCACAAAAACTAGAAGACACTGGTCTTTTGGATAGTTTGACCCAAGCTTCTTTCTTGGAGGGTAAGGGAAATCTAGACGGTCCTATAAAAGGTTTATTAAAACAGCGCTTCGGAATTGTACAAACTCCACGCGCCAACTATTATAAGAATCACAAAGGAATTTTTATTCAAGCAAAAGCTCCGCAACAGATTCAAGCGGTGTTTGATGGAAAAGTGGCCTTTGTTGGTGAAATGGGCGGATTTGGTAGCACCCTAATTGTTGATCATGGGGATCACTACTACACTGTTTATTCCACGCTTTCAGAGATTGATGTTCATGAAGGACAATTCGTTAACAAACATGACCGGCTCGCAAAAACTGGAGCGTCAAAGTTTTATAGCGAACCTGGAGTTTATTTTGAAGTACGACATTTCTCGGAACCACAGGATCCGATGGAATGGATTAAGAAGGGATCTTTATGAAAAAGGCAGCTGTTTTTTTAGGAATTCTTGTAGCGCTGGTCGCTGTCACCCTGAACTCAGGGTTTAAAGCCTACGCTGAAGAAAGATACACTGAGCTTCAAAATTTTTCTAAAGTCCTCAATTTAGTACAGCAATATTACGTCGAAGAAGTCGACACCAAAAAACTTATTTACGGTGCCATCAAGGGTATGCTGAAAGAACTTGATCCACACACCAACTTTATGCCACCGGAAATGTTTAAAGATTTTGAATCAGAAACCAGCGGCGAATTTGGTGGCCTAGGAATTGAAATTTCTGTGCAAAATAATATTTTAACAGTGATTTCTCCGATCGAAGACACTCCAGCATGGGAAGCAGGCGTTAAAGCCGGCGATCGAATTATCGCCATCAACGGAATCAGTACAAAAAGTTTAAGCCTGGTTGAATGTTCACAGCTGATGCGCGGAAAAAAAGGCGCAAAAGTTGTTCTAAGAGTCGTCCGTGAAAACGAAGAAGCGCCCAGGGATATTGCGATTGTTCGCGGTAATGTCAAAATCAGATCTGTTAAATACACGGATCTTGATGACACCTATGCCTACATCAAAATCACAAGCTTTATTGAAAATACATCTAAGGATTTAGAAAAAGCCTTAGAAACTCACGTTGCCAAAAATAAAAAAGTTGGCGGCCTTGTCATTGATTTACGAAGGAATCCGGGCGGCCTTTTAGATCAAGCTATTAAAGTCAGTGATT
>JAYWDA010000384.1:0-3592 GCA_043780105.1 Pseudobdellovibrionaceae bacterium
TTACCGGACCCAAGTCAAGCAGGTGGGTCTGATACGGGTGGTGAAAACGGAATTGGATGCTCTGACAATAAGACGTGTGGGCCGCTAGAATCCTTTCAAGAGGATATTTATGAAAAAGAAGAGTTTAAAACTTTTATCGGCCCCATCATTCAAAAACTAGGAAAAATTTATCGCCCATTAGCGGCGGATCTAATTCACATTTCTAGGGACCGCAGATGGTACTTTGTTCCTGTTGAGCTTGATAAATTGCCGGCTCGCAGTATCGGGGTCGGTTTTCAAACAGATCAATTAGCTCTTCATAAGAAGCAAGAAATTTGGATCTCGACGATTTTTTATGACAAAATGGAAATGCGTAAAAAAGCGATTTTGCTTTTGCATGAAATGGTGATGGGTGTTCGCTTGATGAGGTTTCAAAATCAACTAGATCAATGTTTGTCAGAGGCTGCCGATCATTTAATTGATAGCGGGGACGATCGAGATTACCGAGATGCGCGAAGTGTTTGTATGCGTGATTCTGGTTCTGGAATTTTAGACCCAAGGGGTATTGATTTGGATGGTGAAGATCACTCCAACATTCGAGACCTGACAAAAATGCTCATGGATAATCTTGATAAGACCGACGGTGCCGAGTTAAAAGCTTGGATCAAAAGCCGAAACTTTAGAGATTACAAAGGTCTTTAGTATTCGTACCAGTCAAGATTCAGGCAACGCACGACTTCAGATTTTGAAGGATGCACTTTAGCTAAAATCTGTTGGATAATTTCTGGCAGCTGGCGCCTAATTTCATCCGCAACTTCTTGTGACAGAACCATAGGGCCTGTGAAAAATAAATTACTATTGTCATTCAGGATCATCTTATTAAAACCTTGAAGGCGCCAGTTTTGATGATGCTTTGAAAGCAGTAAAGACGACGTTCCAAGGTGGGTGCTGGTCGGGCCCATTTTAAGTCGGCCAGACTGTTTAATACACAGTTTATGATCGACTAAAAAGTCGATGACCTTTTCCACCAAATTTTTTTCTAAGTGAAGCCTTTTAGCAATTTCAAGCGAGTTATTGCAGTCGGCAATATCACTTAAAAGGCGCACTCCAGAGTAAATCCAGCTTGAATAAAAAACAGCTTTATTTTCTTCACTCAGATCCAGATCTTTCTTGATCCGATTTTCAAGTTTTTGAGCGCGCTCTTGTCTTTTAACTAATTGCCTTTTAAGGCGTTGCTGCAGTTTGTAGCTGCCTGCTTTTTGATAATCTAAAATCAGCAGTAAATATTCGCTTTCTTCTTCTGACAAATTCAAATAATCACAAAGTTCAGCGCCCATTTCAGGGCTGAGATGCTTTTCGCCTTTAAAAACCTGGCTGACCATGGTGGTTGAAACCTGTAGATGTTCCGAGATACGACGATACTCACCATGGCCATTTTTTGGCTGATGGCTGACCCAGTGATTGATAAATAATTTATAATCCTGGAATTCGTAGATCGATTTCTTCATCGATTTAGAAAATCTTTCCAGGATTCATGATGTGATCAGGATCAAAAACTTTTTTAATCCCTTTCATAAGTTCGATTTCGGCAGGTGCGCGCGTGTAAGTAAGAAAAGATTTCTTTGTGAGGCCAACACCATGTTCAGCAGAAATGCTGCCACGAAATTTTTTGACCGAAGCAAAGACCAGCTCATCGACGGCGCGACATTCACGCACGAAATCTTCTTTGGTCATGCCTGTGGGCCGCAGAATATTAATATGTAGATTTCCATCACCAATGTGACCAAACCAAACAACGTCCCAAGTTGGGTAAGCCTTTTTTAAGACTTGATCCAGGTCCACCATAAAATCAGGAACTTGTGAAATGGAGACAGAAACATCATTTTTATAAGGACAAAAACTTGATAGCGACTCACTGATATCTTCGCGGTAACGCCAAAAAGTTTTCGCTTGCAGTTCTGATTGGGCCAGAGCGCCGTCCGTCAGCCAGCCCTGTTCCAAGCATTTTTCAAATACAGACAGGATTTTTTCTTCATCGTCAGCGGATCTTTTCTCGACTTCTGTCACGATATAAAAAGGACTGGTTTGTGCTAAGGGTGCCGCTAGCTTTGTACTGGCGATGACTTCATCTAATGCCAGCTGCGAAAACATCTCGAAAGCAACTAAGGTCAGCTGAGTTTTAAATTCGGAATAAATTTTCATCACAGATTCTAAGTTGGGAACAGCCAGCACTAAAACTTGAAGCGGGGGAGTGGCTGGAGCTAATTTAAAAGTAATTTCTGTAATAAAGCCAAGCGTGCCTTCGCTGCCAATAAAAAGATGGCGCAAATCATAGCCAGTGGCATTTTTAATCAGTGAATTATTTAATTCTAAAACTTCGCCAGCCCCCGTTACGACTTTTAAAGCACTGACCCAGTCGCGAGTTAAGCCATAACGAACGACTTTAATCCCACCCGCATTAGTCGCAACATTTCCGCCCAGTTGTGAGGACCCGCGAGCGGCGAAGTCGACGGGGTAATACAGATTTTTCGAAAGCGCAAAATTTTGCAAGGCCTCGGTCACAACACCGGCTTCACAAACAACCGTTTGATCGATAGCACTGAAATTTTTAATTTGAGTCATTTTTTCAAAAGAAACGATCACTTCATTTTGAGTGGCACAAGCAGCCCCACTCAGGCCCGTGCGTCCGCCGGAGGGGACAAGGGCTACTTTATGGGTTCGAGCCCATTTTACAATCGTGACAACATCGTCAGTGGATTCTGGAAAAAAAACGGCCTGAGCTTTAATATCAAAGTAAGTGGTCCAGTCTTTTCCATAATGCTGGCGGGAAGCTTCGTCTAAGAGAACTTTTTTTTGGCCTAAGACTTTTTCAAAATCTTGGCTCGTCATCATTGCAAAGTCCGAACCTTAAGAAAGGCGTAAAAAAAGCAAAAGCCCCAGGCAGCTGTAAAAACAAGATACAGTCCGATCCAAGACCAAAATGGGCCACCGGCCACCGCGTAGGTTAATAGGATCACTCCTAAAATAAACCTGATCACGCGATCCCAAGCGGCCACATTACACTTCATGTATTTTCTTTCTTCAGCATTTCTGCCAGTTCACCGGACTGATACATTTCCATCATGATATCGCTGCCGCCCACCAATTGATGATTGATGTAAAGCTGAGGAATTGTCGGCCAATTGCCGTACTCTTTAATGCCATTGCGAATCTCTTCGTCATCTAAAACATTGATGTCTTTAAATTGAACGCCTAAGTCTTGCAAAATATTGCAAGCACGGCTTGAAAAACCACACATTGGAAAACTTTGTGTGCCCTTCATAAATAGGACGACTTTATTTGCATTTAGCAGCTGCTCGATTTTTTGTTTAACTTCACTCATAAGTTACCCCTTTAGATTTGTTTTGATTGATAAAGCATGCACTTCACCGGTTTTAAGCTCTGGTCCAAAAACGCCCATCACATGTTGGTGTTGTTGAACCCTTGATAAGCCTTTAAAGGCCGCACTGGTCACGCTGACTTCATAATGATCATGAGTCCCGGTCAAATCGACCACTTCAATCATCGAGTCAGGGTAAGCGCCTTGCAGTCGTTCTTTTATTTTTTCTGGTGT
>JAYWDA010000385.1:0-4866 GCA_043780105.1 Pseudobdellovibrionaceae bacterium
TTGGAATCTGGGGCGGTCAGCGCCGGATTTATGCGACCGTTAAGTTTTTTATTTTTACCATGGCTGGCTCTGTTTTGATGTTAGTGGCGATGATCTACATGATGTATTTGACCCAAGAAGCCACAGGACAGATGAGCGCAAGCCTGCTTGATTTCTATAAATTAAAAATCCCCTTTGTCGGCGGAACTTTCTTTAGTTTGCAAACACTTCTATTTTTTGCTTTTGCTTTAGCTTTTGCCATCAAGGTTCCCATGTTTCCTTTGCACACATGGTTGCCTGATGCGCACGTGGAAGCGCCAACTCCAGGCTCTGTGATCCTGGCTGGTGTGATGTTAAAGATGGGAACTTATTGTTTCCTTCGCTGGGTAATTCCATTATTTCCTGATGCGGCCGAGCATTGGTCTTGGCTGTTTTTACTATTAGGTGTGATCGGAATTATTTACGGAGCCTTAGTAGCGATGGTTCAGCCAGATGTGAAAAAACTGGTGGCTTACTCTTCGGTTTCACATATGGGTTATATCGTCCTAGGTATGTTTGTATTTAATGAAACCGGAATTTCCGGAGCTCTTTACCAAATGCTCAATCATGGAATTTCAACGGGGGCGTTGTTTTTGCTGATCGGAATGATTTACGAACGAACACATTCCCGAGATATTGATAAGTATGGTGGCTTAGCCAGCGCTATGCCGATTTTTTCAACTTTCTTTTTGATTATTACTTTATCTTCAATAGCTGTTCCGATGACGAACGGTTTTGTTGGAGAATTTTTAATTTTGCTAGGAACCTATCAAGCTGAAAAGGGCTTTGCCTACTTTGCAGTGACGGGCGTAGTTTTGGGCGCAGTCTACATGCTGTGGATGTATAAGCGGGTTTTCTTTGGTGCAAAAGGTGAGCTTGTGATGGATGAAAAACATCCTTTGCAAGATTTGAACTGGCGCGAGATTGCAGTTCTAGTTCCTTTGGTTTTGATGGTGTTTTGGATGGGGTTATTTCCGAATCATTTCTTAAGTAAATCAAAAGCCAGCATTCAGCACTTAGTTCAGAATAAAAATAGTTATTATTTATCAGTCGGGGAAGCAGCACCTCCAGCCGCTCAAGCTCCTGCCCATGAGGTCAGCCAATGAATATAGCCGTCGGACAAAACGATCTTCTTCTTATCTCATCAATGATTGTTTTATTTTTGGTCAGCCTTGTTCCGATCACTGCAAAAGTTTTGCGCGGTAACCGAGAGCAAAACCCCCTTGCAACGCTGACCCAAGGCTTGATTGGTATTGTGGCCGCTGTGTTTTTGCTGATTGTCTTCAGTCGTAATGGCAGAACGGCCTTCCATGAGGGGCTTTTGTTTGACGGTATTACGCTTTGGATGGGATCGATTGCGATGGTATCCTGCGGCGCCGCGATGGTCATGATGTATGAAAATCCAGCCACCAAAGGGCGACAATTTTCGGAGCTGATTTTTCTGACGATGAGTTCCGCACTGGGGATGCTCATCTTGGTTTCTGCTGTCGATCTTCTGCTTATCTTTATCGGCCTTGAGCTGATGTCTTTGTCTTTATATTTAATGATCGCCATGAGCCACGAAGAAAAGCTTTCAAAAGAAGCGGCCTTTAAGTATTTCGTGCTTGGAAGTTTTGCTTCCGCGATATTTCTTTTTGGAGTTTCGTTTATTTTTGGATCAACGGGAACGACAAATATTTTAGCATTTATGGAAAAAGCGCCGACTTTAATTCAGTCAAATCTAATTTTTATGTTTGGTGTAGCGTTGATCACGATTGGCTTTTGTTTTAAAGTTTCGATTGCGCCTTTCCATGCCTGGACTCCGGATGTTTATCAAGGGGCGCCTTCACCACTAACAGCCTTTATGGCGACAGCGGTAAAAACAGTTTCCTTTGCGGCTTTCTTAAGAATTATTGCAACTCGAAGCCTGACGGGTTCGATGAATCTTTTTGATATTTTGCAGTGGCTTTCAGTTTTGACGATGATTGTTGGAAACTTGGCTGCGATTGTTCAAAATAATTTAAAGCGTATGATTGCGTATTCTAGCATCTCAAACTCAGGCTATATTCTGATGGGCGTGATCACAGCCGGCGTCAGCGACAACGCGGCCTTTGGTGCCTCAAGCGTGATTTTTTATCTGATGAGCTATTCAATGATGACCTTAGGTGCGATGGCTGTTCTTGGTATGATGGAAAGAACAGAATCCCACGTTGTGAATGTTGAAGACCTTGCAGGTTTTGCAAAAAATCATCCAGGTCTTGCGATTTGTTTTACGGTCTTTATGCTTTCGTTAGCAGGGATTCCACCCACCTTTGGATTCTTTGGTAAGTTTTATTTATTCAGCGCGGCCATCGGCGAAGGTCTTTTATGGCTTGCGATTTGGGGAGTAATTAACTCTGTCATCAGCGTTTATTATTACTTGCGACCCATTGTTACAATGTACATGAAAGAAGGCGATGCGCAGATTGCGCCGTTTTCAATGAACGCAACTACAGTTGTGGTTTTCGTGATGGCTTTCTTTGTTGTAACTTTAGGTTTTATCTCAGGACCTATATTTTCAGCGGTTGAACAAAGTTTACTTTACGTTCCTTAGCACTAAGGCGAGAGCTAAATATCGTATCGCCTTAAAACACCCAGTGCCGACTTAAATCCGATGCGCACGATGCGTTCCAAAATTTTTGGATTCAAACTAAAATGATCAACAAAAAACATTTCATAATTTTGTGGGCGGGGATTGATAAAGATATAATCCACGTCAGGCCTGAAATTAAGTTGGTTTCTGATCAGCTCTAAAATTTTATCCCGATGTTCGGGGGGCAGCTTGTGCTCTAAAAAATATCGATCGATGGCTTTATAAATTGTTTTTAGCTGGGCCTGTTGCTCGATACTTTTTGACAGCTTTTGTTCTAAGACTTGGTACAGCGCCTGATTGATAATCACAGGGATTCCGTAATTGTGCAGACTGCCCATTTCTGGCGTGTAGTGATAGGGCTGCATCGAATAAGATGAAATCACCAAATCACAACCTTGATCAGCGGCAATGTGGGCACTTAAAGTTTCGCGGATTTCTCCGTCAGTATAATAGATTTCTTTTCCGTCATCTCGCTTAACTGGATACGGAGCAAACACTGGCGGTAAAGAAGTCGAGCAAGCGACCGCTTCACTGATCGTTGCATAGTTAATATATTTTGTTGTCGCGGTCTTATAACTTTCCGGATAATTTCCAAAGATGGCTTTTCTGGAATGGTTGAGCTGCGTGGCGACGATATAAAGCTCGACCCCGAGCCGTGAAAAATCATTTTCGACCAAAGCTTCTTGGCGAAGGTATTTTTCCATGCCTTTTGTGGTGAAAAGACCGCTGACCTTAAAACCATTTTTTAAGAAGGCTTCGATCCCACCGCGGACCAACGATTTTTTAAGCAAAGCTTCCGGTAAAAACCGAAGCATTCTTGATCCATTGGTTGAGTTGATCGAAAAAACATCGCGGTAACCGATGGGCTTTAAAAAATTAAGGTCGTCCTTTTTATATCGAGGCCGTTCGCCCACTCCGATTTGAAAGGCATTGATCAAAGATTCGATGTCATAGCCTGACGCTAAGATACTACTGATAAAAGCCCCGGCACTTGAGCCGACATATACTTGGAAAGTCAGCGGCGTACTTTTTGGAAACTTTTGACGCACAAGCTCTTTTGATCCGCCAGCGAATCTAAAGCCCTTTTCCTTCAAGGCTAGGCAAACTCCAATATGGAAAGCGGCAGCTTTGATGCCCCCTCCACTTAAAACCAGTCCTAACTTCTTTTTATCTCGAATACGCATATCCACGGAATTATTCCACGGGATAGTCAGCCTGGGAAGTGCGAATATTCAGGCCCAAGGTCGTGCTAGGTAAGGCTTTCAGATCTGAATAGCCAGACTTCGGTTTAGATTTTTAAGATCATTTGATTGATTAGTCATAATTTTTTGACAAGGCTGACTCCTTTGATACAGTGATTAGGCAGGCAGCGGAGGGTTACCACCACCAATCCTCTCTGCCTGAAAATTTGGCTACTTGATGGAGAACTGATGAATACGGAAAGTTGGATACCACTCAATGATTACTCAAGTAAACACAGAGTCAGTGTCTCCACACTTCGACGTCGTATTAAAGCTGAAGACATCAAGTACCGCTTCCAAGACGGCAAATATTTTTTAATGGACACACCGATGGGTGCCCATCCTCGAGAACATCGCCCCTCCCTAAAAAGCGACGCCTCTTTGATGGGTGCCCTGATGGAAGCTCCATTGGGCCCAGAAAACTTGAAGCAAGATATGACTGCGGCTTTTCTTAAAAAAGGAAACGCTGTTTTTAACTCGGAAACTCAAGAATCCTCGGATCAGCCGATTTTGACGGCGGCCAATAAGTTGTTAAACGAGCTTAAAAAAGCTTACACCTTGGTTCTTCAAGAAAAAGAAGAGCAACTTCTTCAACTTAAAGAAGAAGTCAGTGATTTAAAAACTTTAGTACGTGTTCTTGAGGGTGAAAATCAAAGATTGCAGCCCTATCGTCATCCGTCCTACTAAAATCATAGTAAGAATTAAAAATTAAAGTATAATCAAGGTATGGAAGAAATTCTGAATCGAATTTTATTCTTATTTTTATGGATCGCGGGCGCGATCTTTGTTGTTTTCTTATCTGTAAAATATTGGGACTTATCGACCACTTTGTATTCGATTGGAATTGTTGTGGCGATCGGAGCCTATACCTTTGTCCATCGACCTTTTTATCGTATGGAATTTTCTCCGACCGTCGATCTGGGCATAACTATTATGTCGGGAGTGATCTTATTTATCTATCTGGGAACTTTGGTTGTGGCGCCAACGATTGAGCAA
>JAYWDA010000386.1:0-2876 GCA_043780105.1 Pseudobdellovibrionaceae bacterium
CTTTCTGGAGCTTCAAAGGCTGCCTTAGATCAAAGCCGTGCCTACATGGATGAAATCAAAAACACGAGCCTTATCATTGAAGTAAAAAAGGGCACTGAATTCTATCTAATTATTGATGAACCTAAAAAAGAGGAGACAGAGTAAATGGAAGATCCCAAAAATCAAAAAAACCTTGTAGATATTATTTTTTATTCGGGTCGATTTTTGATCGTGGCAGCAAAAGAGATTTTATTGGGTGTTTCAAATAACCGAGTTCCCATCAGAATGTGTTATCAGGGAATGGTATTAGCCTTGCTCCTTTATCTTCGGTGGGATGTTTCAATAGCAAATTTATTTAGCTCGAAATATCATTTGAGTGCATCTTTTAGAACATTTCTTATTTATGCATGCCTTGGTTCTGGATGGATTATCTGGGGCGTGATTCGAGCCAGTGAGCGAAGTCGGTTATTAGAAAAACTTAAATTTGCTTTCGCCAGTGCAAATTTAAAATGCAATGGCCGCTATCCAGCCCTGATCGAAGATCTGGAAGTTGATGAATATATCAGAAAACTTCGTTTTTTAACTTATGGAATTCCGAAGTCAGATTTTGAAAAAGAAATCGAGCGCTTGGAGGCAGGGCTAAATATGACAATCGTCCGATTGCTGCAGGAAGAGCACGATAAAAGTAAAATTGAGATTATCTACACCATGAAGGATTTAGCGAAAGAAGCCATTCTTGAAAACCCAGATGAATTTATCGACGGAGATATTCCCATTGGCGAAACTTATGAAGGAGTTATCCATGTGAATATGCGAGATGTTGGGCACATCTTAGTGGCTGGCCAAACCGGTGGAGGAAAATCGAATTTCTTAAAAGTTGCAACGACGGTGCTCACAAAAAATAATCCCGAAGCAAAAATTGTGTTCTTAGACTTTAAAGGTGGGATGGAAACGGCGGATATAAGAAACCATGCAAAGAATTTGGGAAAAAATATCCATTGTTTTGAAGGTACTAAGCATTGTGTTGAGGAGTTAGAGAGAATTGGCATGGCGCTAGAGGAAAGATTTAAATCCATAACGAGTATGGGGGCTTCAAACTTTGACGATTATCTTAAGAAAAGAGTGAAAGTCGTCCCTGTAGGAACTGAAGTTTTTAGAAGTGAAGCAGAAAAAAGAACCTTCATTGTGATTGATGAAATCGCCCAGCTTTATTCTAGAGAACCAGGCTTAGATAAGGAAATTGTTAAAAACGCGCGAGCCGCTGTCAACCGTATTGCTCGTCAAGGACGAGCAAGTGGGATGCATTTGATAGTTGCCACACAAAAGCCAGATGCCTCAAGTTTTGACCAAACCGTAAAGGCAAATTTACCAGCAGTTTTATGCTTTCCAATGGCCAATCAGGTTTCAAGTGTGTCTGCGATCGGAACAAAAAGGGCTTTTGAGATCAACCCGAATATCAAAGGGCGAGCCGTGTGGAAGTTCGGTCCAAAAGTGCAGGAGGTGCAAACGTACCTCTTTGGTTAACTTTATAAAAGGATAAATCAAATGGAAAAAAGTAAGCAAAGTCTTAAACGAAATCCAAACCTTGGGAAAAAAGGATGTAACACGGTTGTTACAGAGCGGGATTTAAAAATTCTGCATTTTTTATGGAAATGGAAGCTCGCGTCCACCGCACTCATCCACGAAGCCATCGGACGGCCACTGACACCTTACTCAAGCTATAAAGCTCTTGAGCGACTGACTCGGCATCATTTCATTGAAAGTCGCCACACCTTTGGGAAAAACTTTTCATCCTGGATATTAACAGATAAAGGATTTGAAACGATTCGACCTGAACTCGGGCAACTTTGTGAGGAAGGTTATGGATCTGAAAATCACTGGCATGATAAAAACGTCGTGGCATTTCAGTTAGGTGAATGGGCAACGCATTCACTTCCCGTGGTCACCCATTTTACGGAACAGGAAATGCGCCGGCGCACGGTGGATTATTATCCTTCATGGGTTCCAAATTCAAAAATTCATAGGCCTGATGGTTATACGCGCATCGAGGGAGAAGGAAAGGAATCCGTTCTTGCTTTTGAAGTTGAGCTTTGGCCGAAATCGCTTTCAATTTACGAAACAACGCTCCGGTTTTACGAACTGATGAAAAAGATTTCGCGAGTTTACTGGTTGGTTGGAGACCCCTTTGTGAAGGATATTATTCTTCGCGCAAAGAACTGTATTCAAGATACCTCTCTAAATTATCACGTCTTTGTGGATTTATATGATTACATCAATCTTGGATGGGACGCTCCTGTTAAGAATGAGCGGTCAGAAAGGGTCGGAACCATGCGTGAGAATATGCAGGAAATATGCGGGGACAGTTACGGGAAATATTTAGGAAATAAATGGGGACAATCGAGGGTTTCTGTCCATTACGATTCTAGAAAAGTCCTAGGAAAAAAGAGAACTTAGAAGATTATCGTCACGGGGTTATTTTTTCAGTGACTACCCTTAATTACTAAATTTATATGAAAGGACTTACAGATGAAGCGATATCATCTTTGGATTTTTATTACGTTTTTGCTTACATCATGCACTTCGCTTGAAAAAAAAGAATCAAATGAAAGCTCACAGTCGGCACCGCCTAAGTTATTAAAACCAGTTATAAAGAAAATATGGATTCCGCCAGAAATTCGTAATGGGGGCGGCGAATGGATTGAAGGTCATTACTTGTACAGAATCGAAAGGGACACTTCATGGAGCCGTTAGAAACTAAAGAGTTAAAGGCAAAGGCACTAAAAAATATCGAGCGCGTCGCACTTAGTAAGGAAGAATCTGAAAAATTAGCAGGGTGGCTTAAGCAGTTGCACGAATCGTCGAAAGGATTTTTAAATCTCACAAAATCTGAACTTGTA
>JAYWDA010000387.1:0-4071 GCA_043780105.1 Pseudobdellovibrionaceae bacterium
CAACCAATTGAATCCAACTTAAAGAATAAAAATTAAAACTAGTTTTAAAATAAAATATTCCATAAAAGTAAATCATCCCTAAAACTAAGGGAAGTAGAATAATTTCTGAAAGGTCCGACCACACTACATGAATTTTTTGTCGCACTGCTCTTAGAATCCATATCATTTTTATCAAACCATAGCCAACGGCAGAGCCAATAACTGGGCCAATTAATCCAAACGATAATGTGGCACCCAGGCCAATCACAATATTTGCAAAAGCACTTAGTAATGAGGCCTTCGCAAACTCCTGCTCGCCTTGCGCAGCCGTTAGCATCCACCCAAAAAACGAAATTAATGAAATGCCGTACAGGTTAAATGCGACCAACGCATTAAATCCAAAGTTAAATTCGTAGGATTGGCTTAACCAAAGTGCTAAGAAATCAGAATTAAATAAAAAAATGCTGCCACCGCAGGCACCAGCCAAAATTGCGACCGCTTTAGTTAGTCTTAAAAATAATGTTTTTGCATCTCCACCAGATTTATAGACTTGGCTAAATCCAGCCCAGACTGAATTCCCCAAACTCATCAGTTGGCCCATTAATAGGGTCGGCAAGCGAATTAGAAGATAAAACTTAGTGACATCTTGCGGACCCATCAACAGGGAAATGATAATTGTATCAGCCGAGATCCCTAATTTTCCAGCCAGGTCAATTTTGACGAATGGAATTAACTTTTTCCAAAAGATAGAGCTAAATTTGGAAAAACCAAGTTTTAGTTTGGCGGGGCGAAAGATAATTATAAAAAACAGGAGTTGCCCCAGAAAGAGAGCCACGAACTGACTTTCTATATTTTTAAACATCATCGCCCCAAGAACACTAATAGCGATGACCGAAATTCTTTGGGCGGTCATCGCAGTGTTTACTAAGTAGGAACGGTTCTGAGCTTCTAAAAAACTTTGAATCACAAGAAAGGGAATAAAAATTAAACCAGCACACCCCAAAAGACTTGACCATCTTATTTCTTGGATTAACTCCTGGGGGCTTCCTAAAATGTAAGGCGAAATAAAAATGAAACCAGCAGCCACGGGTAACAATGTTAAAAGTATTTGAATACCAAACGAAAAGTGGGCCTTGATCTCACTTTCAAGAGCAATCAATTCGTTTTTCTGGCGAGCCAACATCTGCGAAGAAAATGAAAGATAAGAAACCGACAAGATGGACGAAAAACCGATCCACTCAAAGATAGTTCTATACAAACCAAAACGAACGTCGCCCAGCATATGCAAAATAAAGGGAGTTGCCAGAAACGAGGCAAGGATGGTGATCAAATTTAATCCCACCGAACTTACTAAATTTTTTAAAGATTTCTGAGACCGATTCAAAAAGTCTCCCTTTAATTTTTCCAGTCAGGTTTTATAATCATGCACCAGTCCTTCAGAAATTCTAAAAAGCTCCATGGCAATCACATGATTCGTGTACTTCAGTTTAACAACCTCTCGGGCATTTTTTTCCATGGCTTCTACTTCCGAAGGATTTTCAAGCATCACCTGCATTTTTGTAGATAAGTCCTCTGGATCTTCTTCTTTGAAACACAAACCGCTTCCTTGAATAATCTTATTCATTGGATCTGCATCTGTTGCCAAGCACGGTTTTTCGCAAGCCATGGCTTCAATCAACACATGACCGAACTGTTCGCGCCAGTGAGATCTTGTCAGGGAAGGCAATACAAGAATATCCATGGCCTGTAGATATTGCGGCATTTGCTCATGAACAGGGGCACCAGTAAAAATAATCATCGATTCAAATAAAAGATTTTTAATAATCTCAAGGGTTGAACGTTCTTGCCCGCCAGTTTTATTAATATCATGAATAATAAAGTCAATTATCATAAACTAAGCACCTCTTGATAAAGCTTTTGGTGCTGATCACTTATTTTTTTAAGATCAAAAATCTGTTGGTAGCGAATTTTTGCATTAGCTGAAAACCGATCTCGCTCGTCGGGCGAACTTAAAACTCGCTGAATGGCTTTTGCAAGGGCAGCCGAGTCCTTTGGTGGAACAATCAATCCTGTGATTTCGTTCTGGTTCACAAAAGAAACACCGGTCCGAAGTTCTGTTGTAACAAGCGGGCGGCCAATGGAAAGGTCTTCGATCAAACAAATTCCAAGAGCTTCGCCCTGATTAATTGATGGTAGAACGATTGTTTTTGCGGCCTTGTAATAGCTTGGCAGATCTTCATCGCTCACAGATCCGGCAAAAGTTATTTTTGCATTGACCCCAAGTTCCTGAGCGATACGAATCAAGCTTTCTTTTTTACTTCCTTCTCCCACAATAAAAAGGTGCCCGTCTATACTTTTCATAGCTTCAATTAAAAACGGCAATCCTTTATAGGACACCAATCGTCCCACAAAAAGGATAATATTCTCTGAAATTTTATTTAAGCTTTGAGTCAGTTCAATATTTTCATTTTTAAAATTCAACGGCGGGACAGATAAAGAAATGATGCTTACCTTTTTTTGATATTTTTTAAGCGCTTCAGACGAGCTAGCAAGCTGCGGCGATGTCGTAATAATTTTTGCACATCGATTTAAAAAGAAAATTAAAATTGGGTTGTATAATTTTTTTAGAATCTTAAAACTGACGATATCGCAATGATAAGTGGCTACAATAGGGATTTTTGTCCAACTAAGAAGAATCGAAATCCATGGATTTGGCAAATGAAGATGAATTAAATCGGGTTTTTCTTCACGGATTAATTTAAACAGGCCAGTTACAAAGGGAGTCGATGCCAAGGTCCACCATGTTTTTAAACATCGAACTTTAAACTTTTCTTGGTGCTGAATGTGGCGCTGACCTGCTTCATTCGTTCCTACCAGTGTGATATCAAGGCCAGCGGCCGATAATGTGCGGCAAATATGAAGTATGGAGCTTTCCATACCTCCTTTTGCTGGGGGCAAATATTTACCAATATGCATGACCTTAATCATAACTTACCGAGTGCGCTGGTAGGTCAGCGTCGCTAACGTGACTAATACAATGCTTCCGATAATAGAGATCCAAAGAGCCGTCCGAGCTAAACCATCTTTTGAAACGTTGATTTGAATAATATCATCGTTTTTGATTGTTGGATAATTTTCAGCTGTATTTTTCGACAAGTTTTGAAAATCATAGGTTCTAAAAGTCGACTTCGCGCCCAGCATGGATCGCACATGAATCTCATCAAGTTCAGCGCCGTCCACTGTTCCTCCTGCGTACGACAAAACTTCTGCAAGATTTGTGTCGATGGGAACATGATAAACTCCCGGAAGCCTAACTCCGCCCACCAGATTAACTTTGATAAGGGGCTTACCCTCAATTCTTCCCGCAAAAAATTCTGAACCTGATCCCATGCTTTGTGCTGACCCCATCGCTGGCATCTGGGCCTGAGCCACTGGAAAAATTAGCAAAATCGATATAATGACTTTAAACTGTTGAATAAGATTTTTCATTCCCCAAATTTATCATAACTTAAGGCCTATTTTTAACTTTAAAAGCTTAAGCACGACCAAGGCAGTGTCTCAAAATGGTATGCCTCAGCATGGTATAAGTCCGGTTTTTTGCCTGGAATTTGGTCCAGGATCTATCAAGAGAGGGTAGTTTTTAACAAATCTGTTACGGAATCTTGCTACTCATCCGATATCAAAGGAGAATTAAATGATCGCTGGATAAATACAATATGAAAAAAAGAACGAACACAGGTGGGGTGCCAGAAGGCGAAAATGGGGGAATACCTCAGGCTCGTGCTCATCATCATCATCCAGCGCCTGATTTCAGATGGGCTTACCGCCTTCTTAAAGTAAATAAATTTTGGATTTTTTCAACTCTCATTTTTTCAGCTTCACTAGCACTTTTTGCTCATATTTTCGAAAAAAATAGTTACGTATCGACCTCAATTCTTTCGTTAGGTAGCAGAGACCACATGAATCCCATCAGCGAAACAATGGGTTTAACAAGTGGTGACAATTTTGTACCTAAAGTTTCAGCCTTAGTAGAGCAATTTAGAAGTCAGGAAACTTGTAAATCCCTCGTTAATGAAGTGAACGTGAGTCTCC
>JAYWDA010000388.1:0-1990 GCA_043780105.1 Pseudobdellovibrionaceae bacterium
CATATGGGTTTTGTAGATATTTTTTCTATTTCAAGTTTGATGCCCAATCTTTTTGTAACTTCGCAAGAAATGCATGAAATTCCTGTGATTGGATTGATCACTGAATTTGCAGGTTGTGTTTATGTCGATCGTAGAAACCGCGCAAATATTTTAAAAGAGCTTGAAGATATGGTTCAGTATTTACGAGCGGGCTTTCGAGTGGTTCTTTTTCCTGAGGCGACGTCCCACAACGGTGAAAAAATTCTGCCTTTCAAACGAACCTTGATGATGGCAGCTGCCTACGCTGGAGTTCCACTACTGCCCTTTGTTTTTAATTTTCGAAGAATCAACGATGAGGTTTTTTCAAAAAAATATCAGGACTCAGTTTGCCTGTGGGGCGACCTGCCTTTTCATACGTCGATCTGGAGAACTTTTAAACTTAGAAAAATCGAATGCGAGCTGGAATTCTTACCCGAAGTGTTTGCAACACCCGATGATAATAGGGCAGAAGTTGCAGACAGTGTTCGCCAACAAATCGTGGATAAATTCCAACCGATCTGATACACCTAGCTAAGATACTGAAATTATTATGCTTCATTAGGTGACAAACCGTTCCCCCCGACCAAAGGCTAAAAATTTTCCTGAGATCCCAACAGGGCCCTCTTAGGACTAAAGACATTAAGGTATCGCAACCCCGGACCGATGGTCTTCTGTTCCTAACAACAACGGAGGTCATATGAAATTATCATTTAATAAGATTGTTCTTTTTGGAGGCATGGCGCTTTTATCAGCTTGTGGATCACCCAGCCAAACTTCGCCAGCAACATCAACAAATTTAGATCAAGGCATTGTTGCTCCTGTTAATACAGAAAGCTTTAAAGGCTTTGTGAATGGTGGTGTTTACGATAACCAGCAAGTTTTATCAGTCGATTTAAATAAGAAAGAATTTCAAGTCAGCGTTCCCTTGGGTCGTAACGTCGCACTTAATTTAGTAGATACACCAATTGCTGAATTGCCTGGTGCCCATGCTTACACTTCGGTCTTGGCAGACGGTTCAAAGGTTTTAGTGTTAGCCGTTCCTTTTAAATACTCTTTAAAAGATCTTCCTAAATTACCCAAAGGCGTTTTACCAAGTGGCGATCCATTGCCAGGCGCAGTTCCAGGACCACTGGCTACAAAAGCATTTCCTTTGGGCGGAAAAGACAACGTGATATTGCATCTTTATTTTGGTTCCGACACTTTGGGAATTTTTGTGGAGACGAATTTTGATCCCTTCGCATCAATCCAAGCTGATATCTTGAATAAAGTGAAAGATCATTTAGGAAATTTAACTTTGATTCCAGCCAAAGGCACATTCCGTCCAGGTGTTTATCTCGCGATGACTTTGCCTGCAAAACTGGCTCGTCAATTAGATCGATTTGTTCAGTAAATTAAATTTTAAATAAAGTTTTAAAAGGGTCGCCTTATCCGCGGCCCTTTTTTATTTAGGCAAAGTGGACTCGTAATATCCCCGCATACTTTGCCCCAACGGATGAACCCGAGCGGCCTCATCGACAAGTCTTCGTAGCTTTGCAGGATCCACGTCTTTCATTTCTAGGGGACGCTCCTGTTTCGGATCTTTCCAGGTATCATAGATTTTGTAAAAACCTTCTGAAGGCCTAAAAATTAAAAAGTAATTGTCGTCAGCAAACATAATTTCACGGCTGTAACAACGATACTGAGGGTAACAGTGACTTGAAAAAACAACCCGGTAATCCCATTTTTGGAAAAGACTTTTCCCCGAATAATAGTTTAAGTCGTCGACCAGTTTTTGGCCTGTCAACATTTCATGAAGATCTAATAAAGTGGGTGCAACATCGGTGATGCTAACGACTTTTTTCAAGTTCTCTTTTAAGTTCGCCAGTTTTTCAGGAGGAATTTTTTTCTGTAACGCTGGCGGAATATAAATATTCAACGGCACTTTTACCATTTCTTGATGATAATCAACGCCATGAAAATAAACGCCGTGCTC
>JAYWDA010000389.1:0-7559 GCA_043780105.1 Pseudobdellovibrionaceae bacterium
TGACTACCGAGTTTGCTGCAGGAATCGTATTCTGTCTTGGATATACAGCACATAGTTCACTAATCGTTTCAGCTCTGATCGGTCCCGTAGTAGCTCTCATTCTTTTCTCCCAAACGTCGCTTCATTGTTTTACCAACACAATTAAACCCTCTGAGCCTTAAGTATCTTATTGGGTTTAATCGCGAGCCTCTTTGCTAAGGTCTCAATTAGTTGGTTTATAAGCCCTGGAATTTTTGCCCGCGCCATATCGGCAGTTTTTTTAACGATGATTACGATTGTCATTTTGGTTGCATGGTTTAATTATGTTTAGCGATCGAGCCCACAAAAAAATTATAGAGTCTCAAGGTGTGAAGTATACATTCCCATCTCGATAAGTGCTCAGCTGATCTTGAAACAAATTCTGCGATTAAAGATCGTGAACAGAGTAAGCTTCGTCTGATGAGCGAAGTGCGAACGTTGCAAAAGACACAAAATAAAATTGTGAGCGTGTCTGAAGACGACATTAGACATCGACTTGAGAACCTGGCGAATCTTATTGAACAACAGCCAGTCCAAACTCACCCGGCCATTCGCGCACTTTTTCCGAAACGAATTTCGATGAGCCCCAAGGGAAAATCGATGAAGAGGCACAGTCTTTATTCGATGCAGGGAGTGATTGTATTGAATGGCGCTTTGGCCAAAAGCTTTGAAAAGATCGCCCAAAAAGAAAAAGGGGAAGTCGCATCCGCGCTTCCCCGCCGTTTTAATTCTGTCGAAACCCGTCCTTGTGATTCCAAGGGTCCGGGGTTCAGTATGTATGAAGTTGGGGTGACCGACGGGGCTTGAACCCGCGACCCTGGGAATCACAATCCCATGCTCTACCAACTGAGCTACGGCCACCACTAGACTCTTGCGAACAAGAGAAGCCGAATCTAATGAATATAGAGGCAAAAGAAAAGAACTTTTTCAGTAATCGCACATGGAAACAAAGGGCTGTGCCTTGCATTTGAGCATAGCGGCACCCGATTCCAAGGTGGTTTCTTCGCCCCAAAGGCCATTAGCGTTGCAGCGGTGGCGAACGCAGCTGACGCTGGGCTTATCGGCGAGGCAATTCGTTTTCTCGCCTTTTGGGTTTTGCAGGCAAGACCATGAACATTCGTTCATTTTACCGCCAGGTTTTGCACAGATTTGCCCGACTTTAAGGCTCTCTTTTTTGGCCTTTTCTTGCATCAGTTTTTGTAGGTCAGACTTTTTCCGCTTTGCCAAGGCTTGCGGCGAATAAATTTCCATCACGGACTCAGGCAAATTTTCAATTTTTTGTAATCGTCCTTTAGGAATCTTTCGACCTTTCAGCAAAACATCGTAAGCCACTTCCCCGTCTTCTTTGACGCCTTTAAACTTCACACTTTTTCCCGCCGTTAAAATCACTGAAGTTTCCGCATTCAAGGCTGAAAACTCCATGGCACCGGCAAAAACTTTGGCTTCGGCGGTGGCGTGTTCTTCATCGTAAGAAAATCCTGAAATTCCGATCGGCGGCTTCACTTCAAAAACTGGTGATTTGATCGTGATATTGTTATCCGGGGCTGCGGACTGCTGCCACATGATTTGGCCGGATTTTAAAATCAGTTCGGTGAATTGGCCGCTTTCCCAGGCAATGGTGGGAATTTCGATTTCGGTGGAATCCAAAATTGTCACTGTTCGATCTTTATCAATCGATAGATCCATCCGGCTGTTGGCTTCCGTTTTAATCACGGCTTTTTCACGCAAGATTTCTTTAAGCTTGGCTTTTCGAAACTTATTTTCTAAGCCCGATTCAATAAAGATATTCCCACTGTAGGAAAGAACTTGCGGGTATTGTACAAGCTTCGGCTGATGACTGGCGGCTATTGCTAGATCATTAAAAAAAATCAGGGTCATCATGATTTTAAAAATTATTTTCATTTTAACTCTTTCGTAAGTCCGGCTTCGATCTCCCAAAGCTTGGCCCATTTTAAAAACACAGAATAGCCGGCACTGACCGAGATCATGAGTCCCGGTAAGCCGTCCATAAATCCCCGTTTCCAGAAATAAGTTTCAAAAAATTTACTGATGGGTTTCCCGACTAATTTAAAAATGGAAAACGAATGGCCGTTTTTTTGTAATGCTTCGGCTAGTAACCCGGAATACCGATTATTGGTTTGAACTTGGTGGGCAAGATTTCTGAAGACGTAGTGCTGTAAAGGTTCTTGAAACTTTTCTTGCTTGGAGCTCACGACTTTTTCATGAACCTGAGCTTCGTTCCAATTCGAGTGCGCTCGGTGAAAAAGTCTTTTTTGATAATCTGGGTACCACCCGCCTCGTAAAATCCAACGGCCAAGGTAAAAAGACTTTCTTGGCAGCAAATAACCTGTTTGTGGATCCAAGGTTGAAAACCTGGCTTCGATTTCTTGTCGAAGGGCAGGACTGACTGTTTCGTCAGCATCTAATGACAAAATCCAATCAAAGCTAGCTTTCGCGGTGGCTGAGGCTTTTTGTGGACCGAAGCCTTTCCAAGGCTCAGTAAAGACTTTGGCTCCCAGTGATTTTGCGATTTCTACCGTGCGATCTTTTGAAGAGCTGTCTAAAACGATAATTTCCGAGGCGAAAGGAACGGATCCTATGCAGCGCGAAATATTTTTTTCCTCGTCAAGAGCGATGATAGTGACTGTGATCGGCAGGGTCTTCACAAGATTAAGTTTCACGGTGACGCCTCTTCTTGTCAAATCCCTTGTCACCGTCTGACGGGATGGTTACGATTTCAAGGTGCTTGCCAAGAGTTTCTTAAAGGAGACCCATGAGAATTATTTTTGCTCAATTACTACTTGTTGCCATGATGATGAAATCCACAACGGCTTTACCTTATTTAAGTGTTGGTGAATCCGGCGAGATTCAGAAAGTCGGTTATAATCAGTTCGGTATTGAGCCACAAATCCTTGGCAATGAAGGCGGCGGTCTTAATATTGGCGCTTTTCTTGATATGCCAGTGCGTGAAGATGTTTCGACAAGATTTAGCCTTGGTGCGGGAAAAATTGATTTTCACGCCGGCGCTGCTGTAAAATGGATCCCGTTTCCTGATATTGATCAGCAGCCAGCGATCGGTTTAAAAGCAGCGGCTTGGTATGCGAGGCAAGGCACCATTAATGTTTGGACTTTTCAGTTAGCTCCGCTATTTAGCAAAAAATTTGATTCAGACGCTGGGCTTTTTATTCCTTACGCAGCGATCCCTGTGAACTTTGTCACATCATCAGAAAAATCTGTGACGGGAACTCAGTTTGCAGTGGGCACTGAGTTTTATTCCAAAGATGTGACCAGCATGCATTTTTCGTCTGAGATTGCGCTTAATTTAAAAGATTCTTACTCCTTTATTTCTGGCTCGGTGGTGTTTCCCTTCGATACTGAAAAAGGTTTTCAATTCCGAGGTCATTAATGTTTGATTGGTTGCGATCGGACCGCGGCACTGCGGCCGATATTTATATTGATTTAGGGACAGCCAATACGATCATCTCGGCCCGTGGGCATGGGATTATTTTAAATGAACCATCGCTTGTGGCTTACTCGGAAAATAGTCCCGGCAAAAAAAAGATTTTAGGCGTGGGCTTTGCCGCTCAAGAAGTTTTAGCCAGAACGCCTGGACATATTATTGCTCAAAAGCCCATCCGAGATGGCGTCATTGCTGATTTTGATACGGCTCAAGAGATGCTTAGAAATTTTCTGTCCCGTCCGGAAGTTAAAAAAACTTACTCGCGCCCTCGGGTCGTGGTCTCACTTCCTTATGGCGTGACAGAGGTTGAGAAAAAAGCTGTGATTGAAGCCTGTCTTTGGGCAGGCGCGCGGCAAGTTTATTTGATCGACGAACCAATGGCCGCAGCGATTGGCGCAGGCATTCCTGTTAAATCGGCGCAAGGTAATATGATTATCGATATCGGCGGAGGCACCACAGAAATTGCTGTGATTGCTTTAGCTGATATTGTTTACTGCGAAGCGGTTCGCGTCGGCGGCCACCGGCTGGACGAAGCCATTGTTCATTATTTCAGACACTATAAAAAATTAATTATCACCGAAGCCTTGGCTGAGAGTCTAAAAGTCTCTATTGGCACCGCTGTTTCAAAAAAAGATATTCGCACAGCGCAAGTCACTGGCCGAGATGCTGAAACGGGCTTAGCCAAAACCATCGAAACAAGCTCTGAAGAAGTGGGTCTTGCGATGAATGATGCGATCGGTGAGATCATCAATGCCGTTCACAAAGCCCTAGAAAATACGCCGCCAGAATTAGTCTCTGATATTATTGAAACCGGCGTGATGCTGGCTGGTGGCGGCGCCTTAATTCGCGACCTGGACTTGCGCCTTAAAAATGAAGTTCGTTTAACTGTCAGGGTTGCTGAAAATCCACTGGTTGCGATTGCCCGAGGCGGAGAAAAAGTTCTTGATGACCCTCTTCTTCTTGAAAAAATTCAGCTGCAGGTTTAGGTTTTTCAAACTGCTCCACTTAAGTGTGTTTGGGGCAGCTTAACGCCTCAAGATTATTTTTATTTTTAAAGGGTTTAAGTGGTTCGTTGTTGCCTTACGAATTCCTATGGAATTCGTAAGGTCGCAAGGAAAGGGTAAGCCTCTAGAAAAACTGATCTTGTTCGACGCGCGAGTTAATCCAAGCACACTTCTACGGAGCATTTTCTAAGCTTTTTGGTCTTCAATTAAAAGCTCAAGTAAAGCTTTAGCCACAGGCCCTACCTGCCCGTTTCCAATAGGCTTCCCCTCGTACTGGGTTGCTGGTAAGACATCTAAAGTTGTTCCCACCATCATAACTTCTTTGGCTGATACCAAATCAGCTTCTGACATGTTTTTTTCGCCGATTTTTTGAATCAAGCCTTTAGGAATTAAAGCCTCTGCAAGACTTAGAACTTTACCCATGGTCGTACCTTTTAAAATAAAATCAAAATGCGGCCTGACCAGTAAATTATTTTGTGTCAGCACAATAATATTTTCAGTGCTGCCTTCAGTGATAAAACCTTTGGGATCGATACCGATGGTAAAATCAATTTTTCGATCGATCGCTTCTTTTTTCATCATGACATTTGGTAAGTAATTGCAGGTCTTTAATTGCGCAAGCCATGATTCTTTCGGTGGAGTTCCACTGCGACCTAGTGATACGCCTTGAGCATATTTTTCAGCGCTTGGATGAGTCAGCTTGGTGACCACAACATAAAGCTGCGCGCCTATTGAATCGTAGGGATTTGTTGAAAATTGGCCCGGTCCTCTGCTTACAAAAATTCTTATGATACAGTTTTTTTCTTCGCTGGCTTTCACTGTGGCTGTGACAACCTCTAAAAGATTTTCTGGGTAAATCAGGCCCAAGCCTTTACAAGAATTTCGTAAGCGATCGCTGTGCGCCTGCCAAAGATAAATTCGGCCGTCTTTGCATTTCAGTGCCTCAAAAACTCCGTCACCCCGATGAACCATATGATCATCGATAGGGATCGACATCAGGGCGGGATCTTTCGTGATTCCACCTAAAACCGAGCTGTAAAATGCAAGATAGGAATTTTGTGCTGAATGTTTGAAAGTTTGCCAAGCTTGATGGCATTGATCGGGACTTAGAATTGGAATCATAGGGTTTATTGTGAACTACAGGTTGACAGGGAATCAACGACAAAGATGAACTAAGAGAGTTGAACATTTTAGGAGGCCTTTCGCATGTTATCTTTTAGATACACGGTTATTTTCATTTCAGCTTTCGCGGTTTTTTCGTGCACTAGCGCTGCTCGAAGAGAACATAATAAAGCGCCCGTCGAACTTGCGGCACCAACGGGGCCAAGCAAAGACGAAGCTTTAAAATCTTATGCCGAGCAAACCGAAGAAAATACCATGATCACTGTGAAGCCCAACGGCAAAACACAAGTGCAACCAAAAGCGCCAGCCCCTTCACCTGATTTAGTTCCGGAGGCACCGCCTGCGGCTGTTGAAAAACCTGTTGTTGTTGAAAAGCCAGCGCCTGCAGAAAAAGCGCCCGAGCGCGAAGCCGTGACAGAAACTCATTCTCGAAAACCGGGCCCTGTTGCCTGGTCGCAAGCGGTTGAATGGCTGAAGCATGGAAACACCCGTTTTACGACAGGCCGACTTCGAAAAGATGGCCAATCATTATCAGACGTTAAACGCCTCGCTGCAGGCCAAAAACCTCACACGATAATCTTATCTTGTTCTGATTCAAGGGTTCCGCCAGAGCTTGTTTTTGATCAAAAATTAGGAGAAATTTTTGTTATTCGCGTGTCTGGAGAAACACTGGATGCGGGCTCGGTGGGAAGTATTGAATACGCTGTAGAACATCTTGGCGCCAATTTAGTTTTAGTCATGGGGCACACTTCCTGCGGAGCTATAAAGGCTGCCCATTCCACATTAGGCGGAGGCAGCTCGGGCAGTCCTGATATGGATAAAATCAACGCTGATATTCAACCAAGAATTCGTGCTTACGCTGGAAAAACTCCAAGCACGGGCTATATGAAAGAATCTTGGGCCAACGTCAAAGGTGTCGCAAAAGATTTATTAGAGCGATCTCCCATCCTAGCTTTGTCCGTAAAAAATGGTGACCTAAAGATTGCTGAAGCCATGTATGACACGGCCTCTGGAGTTGTCACGTTCTGGTAATCAAGATATAGGTCTTTTTATGACAACGCCTCGAAAAATATTAATCACTGCTGCCCTTCCTTATGCCAACGGCTACGTTCACATTGGCCATATGGTCGAATATCTTCAAGCCGATTTTTGGACGCGTTTTCAAAAAATGCGTGGTCATGATGTGGCCTATATTTGTGCTGATGACACGCACGGAACAGCCATTATGATTCGCGGTCGCGAGATGGGCATCAGCCCCAAAGAAGTGATCGCAAAAGTTTGGCAAGAGCACAATCAAGACTTTAAAGATTTTGGTGTCGAGTTTTCGCATTTTTCTTCCACCGATAGCGAAGAGAATCGCGAACTTTGCGAAGAGTTTTATGGCCATATGAAAGCCAAAGGTCATATTGCTAAAAAACCCGTCGAGCAGCTTTTCTGCGAACACGATAAAATGTTTTTAGCGGACCGCTTTGTGAAGGGCACTTGCCCAAGTTGTAGTTCAAAGGATCAATACGGCGATGGCTGTGATGTTTGCAACGCCACTTACTCGCCTAGTGAAATGAAAGACCGGTATTGTTCTATTTGTCGGAACCCACCTGTGAAAAAATCTTCTGAACATCTTTTATTTAAAGTGAATGATTTTAAAGATTATCTTCGCACTTGGCTGCCCAAACATTTAAGTCCTGAATTTACTAAAAAAATGATGGAGTGGTTTAATGAAGATTTGCGCGATTGGGATATTTCGCGCGATGAACCGTATTTTGGTTTTAAGATCCCTGGGGAAGTTGGAAAATATTTTTATGTTTGGGTGGATGCCCCGATGGGTTATATCTCGTCGACTTTACAGTGGTGTAAAAAAGCCGGAAAGAATTTTTCTGATTACTGGAAAGATGAAACAAAATCTGAAGTTTATCACTTTATCGGTAAAGACATTGTCTACTTTCATGCTCTGTTTT
>JAYWDA010000390.1:0-3286 GCA_043780105.1 Pseudobdellovibrionaceae bacterium
CCAAAGACAAATGCGGCAAGCAACAAAGAAAGCCACGAGTTTTGCAGATCGCCCGCGTTCGCACCGATTAAACTTATAAGAAGAAAAGTCCTAGTACCACAAATATATCCTGCTTTTGACATAGGTAACTCATCGTCTAAAAGCGGCATACTCCGTGCTAGTATATGTACTAACAGTTCTGCCGGCGGGGGTAATCTATCCGACTACAATGTTGGGGACTGTTTGCCTTGTAAAGGGGTAAGTAAGGACCATGCAAATAAGAACTTGAGATAGTAAGTGTCAAATTTTAGGAGCGATTGAAATATGAATTTCAGGTCAACAATTAAACCACTTAGACTTCGTTTTCTTGGCGCAGCAGGCACTGTTACGGGCTCAAAGTATCTCATTACTACCGGAGAAAGAAACGTACTCGTCGATTGTGGTTTGTTTCAAGGACTTAAAGAGCTTCGCCTCAAGAACTGGGATAGATTTCCGATTGATCCCAAAACGATTGATGCAATTGTACTAACTCATGCACACCTTGACCATTCAGGATACATTCCAAGACTAATTAAGGAAGGTTTTAAAGGAAATATTTTTTGTACACGGGCAACACTCGCTCTCTGTAAAATCCTTCTTACTGACGCTGGCCGCATTCAAGAGGAAGATGCTGAATGGCTCAGTCACAAGAAATTTTCAAAACACTCTCCTGCGTTGCCACTGTTTTCCGAAAAAGATGCAGCGGCTGCGCTTGAACAATTTGTTCCGATAAATTTCGATGAATCTTTTGAGGTGACTCAAGGCATCCATGCAACTTTTAAATATGCCGGACATATTCTCGGGGCAGCAATGATCATACTTGAGGCCGGTGATATCAAGATTGGTTTCTCTGGCGATCTGGGCAGAGCGAACGACCCCATTCTTTATCCACCCGTTAAAATGCCTGCAATTGACTATTTAGTTGTGGAATCAACTTATGGCAACCGACAACATGAGCCAGTTGACCCAATGGAAGATCTAGAAACCGTAGTTAAAGAAGCTCTTCAAAAAAAAGGCGTAGTTTTAATTCCCTCATTTGCAGTCGGAAGAGCGCAATCGCTGATGTTCTATCTGTCCACGCTTAAGAAAGCCGATCGAATTCCAAACGTTCCAATGTATTTAAACAGCCCAATGGCCACGAACGTTACGGAACTTTTCCGTGAATTCAAATCCCTTCATAAGCTTTCAGATCAGCAGTGCGAAGAAATGTGTGACTCTGTTCACTACATTAGAACTGTTGAGGAATCAAAATCACTGAACGAAAAAAAAGGACCCATGATAATTATCTCGGCCAGTGGAATGGCGACAGGTGGACGAATTATTCACCATTTAAAATCATTCGCTCCTGATCCTACTACAACTATTGTTATAGCGGGTTTTCAAGCGGCGGGTACTCGAGGACGAGCGCTTCTGGACGGCGCAAAAGAAATTAAAATCCATCGTGAGCTTATTCCTGTCCGTGCTGCCATTCGAGTTCTAAAAAACAGCTCGGCTCATGCTGATTACGTAGAAATTCTTGATTGGCTTTCTCAATCTCAGATCAGTCCGCGAAAGGTATTTATCACTCACGGAGAAATCGACGCTGCAGACAAAATGAAAGAACACATAACTAAACGATTTAACTGGTCTTGCGAAGTGCCTAAACAAGACCAAGAACATATGCTGTAGGAAAGTTAACTAATATTCCAACCGTGTGCGAAAGGCATTGCGATCATTCGGAGATCAAAAATAGAAGGTGCATAAACAATGGTTCAAACTGAGTCGGACACAAATATGACTGGCCTTGCTCAAATAAGAGCTGCGGAACTTCTTCAAGAGCACGGTGCTAATCAAATTCAAAAAGAAAAGGCGCACTCGGCTTGGTACCTCCTAGCTGACCAATTCAAAAGTCCGCTCGTTATCATTCTTATTTTTGCTTGTATTGTTTCGACTGTTTTAGGCGCGTCCATGGAAGCTATTGCAATCGGTGCAATTCTCTTTCTGAATGCACTTATTGGATTTTTTCAAGAGTACCGTGCTGAAACTGCAATCATCGCGTTGGCGCAGATGACCTCACCCAAAGCACGAGTTTTTCGAGATGGACACCAGATTGTAATATTGGCGCAGGAAGTAGTTCCAGGGGACATTCTTTCGCTTGAATCAGGAGACATTATCGCAGCTGATGCCCAAGTCCTGAAGGCCGCACACTTCCAAGTTAACGAAGCCGTTTTGACGGGAGAGAGTCTGCCGGCAAGGAAAGCCGTAACAAGTATCGGGAAAAATAATTCGACTGAAAGAAGAGAGGATTTAGTTTTCATGGGCACTTCTGTACTGACAGGAACTGCCTCCGCGAAAGTGACTGCAACAGGAATGAAGACTGAACTTGGAAAGATAGCGCATTTGATTACGACCGCCACGTCAGAGCCTACGCCATTGCAAATTCAGCTGGCACGAGTTGGAAAGTCACTATTATACGTATGTTTGTTTGTCGTTACCCTTGTTGCGGGAATTGGTTTTTTTCAAGGACGACCTTGGCTTGAGCTTCTTCTATTTTCCGTTTCACTTGCTGTTGCAGTAGTTCCTGAAGGTATGCCAGCGATCGTGACGGTAGCACTTGCTCTGGGAGTCCAGCGCGTTGCGAAGCGGAATGCCTTAATCAGAAAACTCCCAAGCGTTGAAACACTTGGGAGCGTATCAGTCATTTGCACAGACAAAACGGGAACACTGACAACTGGAAATATGCGCGTTCGAGAACTTTGGGGCAACGATCACCAAGAAATCTTAAAGGCAGCAGCAGCATGTTGCGATTCGGAATTAAATTCGAATGCAGATGGTGGAACTGGTGACCCAACTGAAATAGCGATCCTCATCGCCGCACACGAAAAAGATATCAGCAGATCTGCGATCGAAAAAAATAATCCACGAACGAGCACCGTGCCCTTTGATACTGAAACCAGGCGAATGTCGGTCACCCGAGCCGATGGCAAAACATTTTTCAAAGGCGCGATGGAAAGTATTCTATCACTTTGTAACAGGAGTGAAGAAATATCCGAAACCGCAACAAAAGCTGGAAGCGAAATGTCTGGCCGAGGACTTCGTGTATTAGCAGTTGCGATTGGCGAAGATGGCAAGCTTACAGATCTAAAATTTCTAGGCTTAATTGGTTTGGCAGATCCGCCGCGACCAGAAGCTATGCAGGCAATTAAAGAAGCTAGAAGTGCCGGGATTAGAACAGTCATGATTACGGGTGACCATCCCGAGACAGCCGCAGCCATAGCCCGAGAGCTGG
>JAYWDA010000391.1:0-4086 GCA_043780105.1 Pseudobdellovibrionaceae bacterium
TTTTTTAATTGATTGGTCCCACTATGAAACCCCGCCATGTGTATTAGCAAGACGTGGGCCAGCGATCAAGGGCTAAAACGCACCAGGGGTAGGGATGACAAAGGGAAAAGTGAATAATTTCAATTTGCTAGGGAAGTCTCTACAACGAGTTTATTTGGTTTTTTTGCGGTCAGAAGCAATCGATCTAATACTGGGAAGAAGCGGTAAGGGGTCAACAGGGCCCTTATCTTTCCTGATTTCAAAGTGCAAATGGACACCAGTCGCTCTTCCGCTGCGGCCCATAGTTCCAATGGTTTCGCCTTGGCTGACACGTTGTCCCTCAGTCACTAATATTTTTTCTAAATGCCCATAGATGGTGGCCCAACCCTGGCCGGATTCGATCAGTACCATATTCCCGAAGCCGCGAAAATCTCGGCCGGCGTAGACAACAGAACCTTGCTGGGCAGATAAAATGGGAGTGCCACGCGGGCCTGTTAGATCAAGCCCCAAATGAGGTCGTTTTTTATTCGGCAAAAAGCCCCGGGAAACTTTGGCGCGATCAATCGGCCAATCAAAAAGCATCGCTTCTGAGTTAATGGATGTGCTGACTGTTTTTCCGCTACCACGGAATTGAGGCTCAGAATTTTGATCGACTAAAGCATCACTAATTGAATCCTTTGCGGGCTGCATTCTTTCTTCAGTGGTCGGTGGCGGCGCATGCGCGCAAGCTGAAAGAAAGCCGGAAGCCAATGCAAAAAATAATCCGATTTGTGCCGCTTTGTTCATTCTTAAATTGTAACGCAAAATCAGTCTTTATAGACAGGAAAATGATGACAAAGCTCTTTAACTTCCCCATGAATCCTGGATTTTAGTCCTGAATTTTCCGGTTCTTTTAGCACTTGCGAAATCCACTGCGCAATTTTTTTCATCTCTGACGGACCCATGCCTCTGGATGATAAGGCCGGAGTTCCGATGCGAATTCCACTTGTCACAAAAGGTGAGCGCTTTTCATTGGGAACTGTATTTTTATTCACAGTGATTCCAGCTTCGTCCAAAGAGGTTTCAGCTAATTTTCCAGTGACAGCAGAGTCACTGAGATCCACTAAAATCAAATGATTTTCTGTTCCACCAGTCACAAGTTTGAAACCAAGTTTCAGCATCTCGTCAGCCAAGGTTTTTGCATTATCAACAACGGTTTGCATATAAACCTTAAAGTCCGGCCGAAGGGCTTCACCAAAGGCCACGGCTTTCCCAGCAATGACGTGCTCTAAGGGGCCACCTTGAATGCCTGGAAAAATTCTTGAATTCACAAGTTTTGCTTTTTCTTCTGCGTTCGTCAGAATAATTCCGCCGCGTGGGCCGCGCAAAGTTTTATGCGTGGTTGATGTTACGTAATCAGCATAGGGAAACGGCGAGGGATGGTGTCCTGTCGCCACCAGACCTGCAAAGTGAGCCATGTCCACAAGTAAGGTCGCACCAACTTCATGGGCAATTTCTTTAAATTTAGCAAAATCCAGTTGTCGAGGATAAGCGCTGTACCCTGCAATCAGTAACTGTGGTTTGACTTCAAGAGCGGTTTTTCGAATGGTGTCGTAGTTTAATCTTTCCGTTGCAGGATCCAGTTTGTAAGAAGCCGCCTTGTAAAGAAGCCCACTAAAATTGACGGGCGAACCATGAGTTAAATGGCCGCCGTGAGATAAGTCCATTCCTAAAATAGTGTCGCCGGCTTTGCACGCAGCCAAATAGACAGCCATATTGGCTTGTGATCCCGCATGCGGTTGGACGTTGGCATAAGCACACCCGAAAAGTTTTTTGGCACGTTCAATTGCTAGAGTTTCCACTTGATCCACAAAAGCACAGCCGCCGTAATACCGCTTCCCAGGATATCCTTCGGCATATTTATTTGTGAGCACAGATCCTTGTGCTTCCATCACAGCTTTTGAAGTGTAGTTTTCAGAGGCGATCATTTCTAATCCTTCCGACTGACGAACGTATTCGCGATCAATGGCGGCAGCAACTTCAGGATCTTCGGAAAGGTGATTGAGCATAATTTCTCCTAGAGTTAGGAGTATTTTACGACTTTGAAAGTTTCGCAACCCTTGCTGAGTGGCGGCCACCAGCAAATTTTGTTTCAGCAAAAATTTTGACAAATTCCACAGCTTGATCTGTCGTTACAAATCGTCCAGGTAAGACTAAGACGTTGGCGTTATTATGCTCACGAGATAGGCGAGTGATTTCTGTATTAAAACATAAAGCTGCGCGAATTTGTGGATATCTATTGGCCCTGATAGCCATTCCTTGTCCGGACCCACAGATCAGAACTCCAAAAGTCTCCATCGAATCAGAGCCGTGAGTTTCTGCCGTTAATCTTTGGCAAAGTTGGTCGGCGTAATCGGGATAATCCACTGAATCAGTTGAGGACGTGCCAAGATCCACCCAGGGTGTCTCAGGAGTTGCTGCCATCAAAGCTTTTTTAGTTTCAAATCCAGCATGGTCACAAGCGATTAAGATTTTTTTCATAGCTGGTCTCACAATTTTGAAAATATCATACAGGCATTCGTTCCACCAAAACCAAAACTATTGTTAAGAACATGCGTGATTTTTCCGGCCCGCGCTTCATGCGGAACCAGATCCAATTTTGTCGGAGTGTCAGGCTGATCCAAATTAATCGTCGGTGGAACTATCTGATCTCGAAGGGCCATCACACAAAAAGCTCCTTCGATCGCACCGGCCGCACCCAAAGCATGTCCCGTCATTGATTTTGTCGAAGACACCCACACACGTTCAGCATGATCGCCCATGACTTTGGCTACAGCTGCGGCTTCTAAGCCATCGCCAACAGGAGTGCTGGTGCCATGAGCATTGATGTAATCAATCTGTTCCGGCTTCATCTCAGCATCTTGCAAAGCCATTCTCATGGCTTGTTGAGCGCCTGCATGTTCGGCAGCTGGACTGGTCATATGAAAGGCATCCGATGATATTCCATAGCCTGTGATTTCACATAAAATTCGAGCTCCGCGTTTTTCAGCATGCTCTAGAGATTCAATGACAAAAATAGCAGCCCCTTCAGCCAATACAAATCCATCGCGGTTTTTATCCCAAGGACGACTGGCTTTTGTAGGGTCATCATTTCTGGTGGAAAGCGCTCGCATAGCTGCAAAGCCGCCAATCGCCATTTCACAAACCGTGGCTTCAGTGCCACCGGCGATCATAACATCGCACCAACCGTTACGAATATAATTTGTAGCCTCACCCAAGGAATGAACTCCCGAGGCACAGGCTGAAGTCACAGAATAATTGGGGCCTTTTAAATTATGCTCAATGCTGGCTTGGCCAGCGGCTAGATTAGTAATCACTGAAGGAATAAAAAAAGGACTGATTCGTCCGGGCCCTTTTTCTTTGTATTTTGAATACTGCTCTTCGATGATCGGAAGGCCACCCATACCGACACCAATGATGGCGCCTGCCCGCGGCGCTAGTTCATCTGAGATTGTCAGGTCGGCATCAGCTAAAGCCATTTTTGTACAAGCTAAAGCGTAATGGATAAATGTATCCATTTTCTTTTGCTCTTTTTTTTCAATATATAAGTCGGGATTAAAACCCTTCACTTCGCCCGCGATTTGAACATCGAAGGCAGTGGGATCAAATTTGGTGATCCGTGCAATTCCACTTTGACCTTTGATAGCCTGGGCCCAAGATTCAGGAAGAGTAAGGCCCAAGGGAGTGATGGCACCGATGCCAGTCACCACCACACGCTGTTGCTCTTTGGGAGCGCGAGTTTTGGGCCTTTGATTCAACCTTGAATCCATAAAAAATTAAGCTTTTCCTTTTTTCTCTAGGTACGAAGCAACGTCTTGAACAGTTTTTAACTTTTCAGCGTCTTCATCAGGAATTTCTAAGTCAAATTCTTCTTCCATCGCCATCACAAGTTCAACGATGTCTAAAGAGTCCGCGCCTAAGTCGTCGATAAATGAAGCTTCTGCTTTCACTTTTTCAGGATCAACACCCAATTGTTCAACGATGATATCTTTGATTTTAGGACTTAATGCCACGCGAGCCTCCTGCGTATTTGTATCTTTAGTAGTTTCCATTTTGGTTCCTTTTTTT
>JAYWDA010000392.1:0-4773 GCA_043780105.1 Pseudobdellovibrionaceae bacterium
TCGCCTTGAATTGCCTGAGCCATTCTCTTTGCAATTTCAATCTTCAAGATGGCTCGCTTAACATCATCAGGATAGTTAATTCCGACAAGACGATGGGTGTTTGACTCTTCGACATAGTCCGAATCAAAAATCTTAATTTTTTTGAAGCCTATGTGAAGCAACTGCTGACCTATAATTGACCCGCCTCCGCCGAATCCAATAACGGCAATTGTCGTTGATTCAATTTGGTCCTGCGAATTTTCGGCCATGTCCCCGGCTTAGTTGAAATTTAAAGGTTGAGTGGCTCAACCAATCTGTGTTTTCAATAGGTTACGACACTTATGAAACCAGAAGAACGAAAGGGCCACCCAATGAAACAGAACGTACTAAAAGCCGTGAAAAAAATCAACCGCAAGCCTCTAAAGCACGCAAAAAAGGCAGAAATAATGGCGAATAGATTTGAAAATATCGACGGCCCCATCGAGACGCAGCATTTGTTGATTTCAACATTGCTTCCGCCTGCGGTGAAAGCCTTCATTGCCGAATGCGAAAATGAGGTTGAAAGAATTTGCGGTGACCGATACCGGCACGGAAAAACGAATCACCGCTGGGGTTCACAAAAAGGATCTATCGTTTTAGGTAACCAGAACGTTGCTCTTGAGGTGCCGCGTGTGCGCAGCAAAGGCGGCGGCGAAGTCAAACTTCAGACCTACGAAGACTTTCAAGATCCAAGACTTTTTGATCAAGCCGTGTTTACCGAAGGGATCAAAAAAGTATCGCAGCGTGATTACGAAAAAGGGGTAAGTAAAATTGCCAACTCGTTTGGTTTTACAAAAAGTTCAGTGTCGCGCAAGTGGATCAAGGCGACCGCGAAGAAGATCGAAGATTTGCAAAAAAGATCTTTAGCTGAAATGGATATTAGAGCTGTATTTATTGACGGCAAAAGATTTTCAAAGCACGGTGTGATTATCGCCTTAGGCGTAGCGGCTACTGGGCAGAAGTATGTTCTTGGAATTTACCAGGCCGACACTGAGAACTCGAAATCTTGCTTGGATTTGTTGAATAATTTGCAATCGCGCGGCTTACCAGAAACTGGATTATTGTTTGTTGTTGATGGCGGTTCGGGGCTGAATAAAGCTTTGGAAGAAAAATACTTAGTGCACGACAAGAAGAGACGCCGTGCAATCAGAATACGTTGTTACGTTCACAAGTGGCGTAACATTGAAAAAGCCCTTGGTGATGACTCCCACAAAGCCACCGGACTGTTCTGGGCGCTCCGGGACGCCAAAGATATGGCTGAAGCAAAGGTCGTCTCTGATCGCCTTGAGAGCGTTTTGCGGGACAATAATTTATCCGCCCTGAAAAGTTATCTTGAAGCTAAAGAAGACCTGCTGGTTATCCATGAATTAAAATTATCTCAAAAACTTAAAACATTTTTTTCAACAACGAACCCGATTGAATCACTGAACTCGCTAATCGAAGAGGACATGCGCAGGGTGAAGCATTGGAAAAACTCTGAACATTTTCAAAGATGGTGTGCGACGTACTGTTTAGCTTCAGAAAAAAAGATGCGCAGAATACATGGCTACAAAAGTCTACCAGGTCTTTGGATTTTACTTCGCAAAATCACAGAACAAAATCAAGTTGACACGAATCAGGAAATCGAAGAAGTTGCTTAACACAAACCGCCACTCAACTGTTGAGTTTCAACTAAACGAGGGACAAGCCCGAGAAGAAAACCCTAATGAACTGTATATTGCAAAATTTCGTCCCATTGACCGACCCTGTTTCGTCGGATTGACCGAGGCAGTCCAGTCGCATTGACTGAGGCTGTTTCGTCCGATTGACTGACCCTGTTACGTGCTAATGACCGAGGTTCTACGTGTAAGCGTAAAATTTCATTGACAAGATAAACCTTCCAAAACCCGGGAGGTTTTTAATGTCTAGAGAGGTCATGAACATGAGTCGTTTTTCAGAAATCAAACGCCAGATAGAAATCGGCATTTCAGTTATTCAAATAAGCCGAAACTTAAGTTGCTCCGAACGCACTGTCCGTCAAATTCGCGATCATAAAATGACTTCACCGGAAGAGCGGAAAAATAATTTTTCCGGACCAACTTGGAGCGAACAAGCTGATTGGCAACTCGTCATGCGTGAAGTCGTCGATGGTCACGCGCTGAAATTAATTTGGGAAGAAAAGTTTTCAAAACACGTTGGCTACAAGGCCTTTTTAGATCAGTTCCACAAAAAATATCCTGAGTACCGAATGTCACCCAGCGTGCATAGGTATTTTGCACCAGGTGAGCGGTGCGAAGTCGATTACGCGGGTGACACAATTGCGTGGATCGATTTAACAACTGGACAATTTTTCGAGGCACAGGTTTTCATTGGTATTTTGGGCTTTAGTCAGAAGATTTTCGCAGAAGCTACAACGGACCAGAAGGGGCAAAACTTTGTTGAAAGTCACACAAGAATGTATCAATCGTTTGGTGGTGTGCCGTGGCTCACTGTTCCGGATTGTTTAAAGCAAGGTGTAAGTCGAACACATCTTTACGATCCCAACATTAATAAATCTTATCAGGCGATGGCCGTTGATTTTGGTACGGCGATTGCGCCAGCGAGACCCGCTAAACCAAAAGATAAAAGCTTGGTTGAAGGTGGTGTTAAAATCGTGCTGCGGCTTTACCGTTGGCTTTATCGTGGCAAACCGGCAACCTCGCTGCCTGAGATTAACCAGCGCCTTGCGAAAGTGGCTCAGATTATCAATACAAGGCCGCACACGCGGTTTAAAATCTCGCGTGATGAGTCGTGGCTTAAGCAGGAAAAGGCAGCGCTGCGCGCTTTACCTGAGGGGAGCTACGAGTATGCAACTTTTAAAACGGCTACAATTCATGATGATTGTTATGTCGCAGTCGATGACAGTTTTTACTCTTGCCCGAAGCAGTACCGCCGGGAAAAAGTAAATGTTAAAATCACAGGGTTAAAAATTGAAATATTTTATGATTTAAATCGTATTGCAATACACCTCAGGAATAAAAATAAAAGTGGTGAACGCGTGACAGAATTGTCGCACTTACCGGCGAATGCGCAAGCTTATCACGAGGCAACGCCGCAGAACACATTATCGCAGGCCAAGTTTTTAAGTTCCGACTTACATTCATTGATCGAAGATCTTTTTAAAGAAAACACGCTTTGGAATTTACGGCGCGCAATAGGTCTTGTGCGTAAATCCAGAAGTGAAATTGAAAAAATAGGAAGTGTTCGCGCGAAAGCAAACATCAAATTTGCAGTAGAAAAAATGCGCTTATTTAACAAATTCAGAGTTGCTTACTTTGAAGATTTGCTCAGTCAGATGCGCGTGCAAGTGGCCGCAGCACCATCATCGAAAATTAACCGGCAACCCAACCCTAACTTGCGTCATATTGGAGGAACGCAACTGGCATTAGTTATCGACAATGAGACACCAACAATAAATTAAAAAAGGAAACAAAAAATATGGGACAGCCGCAGATAAAGAACTTGCTACAGGACCTAAAACTTAATGGGATGCTACGCTCGTTTGAAGATATTTTCAAACAAAGTACGAAGTTGTCATGGACAGGGGTTGAGCTTTTAGATCAGCTTTTACAAGCGGAATTCGACTTCCGCGAATCTCAAAATGCTGAACGTAAAATAAAAAACTCAAAACTTATTCGGTTACCAGCTCTGGAAGATTTTGATTTTGAATTTAGTCGAAACATGACTAAAGCTCAAGTCAGAGAGCTGTACTCGTTATCGTGGCTTGAACAATCAAGAGCTTTAATTATCACGGGACCAACCGGCATTGGAAAGACTTTTATCGCTGAAGCTATTGGGCATCACGTGTGCCAAAGAAAGAAAAGTGTTTTGTTTGTTGGCATGAGTGATTTACTTGAGCAGCAAAATATCGCGCACGCATCTGGTGGTTATTTAAAGTTCAAAGCAAAAATTGCAAAATATGATCTTCTTATTTTAGATGATCTAGGACTTAGAAAATTATCAACGCAAGAAGCACATGATTTTTGTGAAATTTTAAAAGAACGACATGGGAATAAATCTGTCATCATCACAACACAATTGCCCGTAAAAAACTGGTCAGAAATACTTGAAGATCCGGTTATTGCGGACTCAATTATTGACCGTCTACAACACACCTCCGTAAAAATTATACTCAAAGGACCGAGCTACAGAGAAGCTCAAGGCAAACAATTTGACACGGTGAGGAAATAGTAATAAAAAAGTCACCGTCGCTTACGCTCCGAACCCGACACGAGGGGTCAGTCAATAGACGTAACTGCCTCGGTCAATCGACGAAACTATGCACCCAGATGCAATTAAAACGGTACTGGTGCGATGGAATAGTGTCAAAATTGATTTAAATGAGCTGGCAAGACTACGTTGGATCAAGAACATGACAATTCCAAAAATTTGCAATGCCCTAGGCTGGTCTCGGTCCGTCGTTCAGGTGAGTCTTCGAACTTTGCGTAACAGTGGAGTATCAAAGCTTAATTTGTCTGAAAACGAAAAAATAACTGTTCAAAACGGTATAAACGCAGAAATCGAAAAACTGACCCGTGAGCAGATTAATTTTAGACTTAGCCTCGCTAAATTGGACCTGAGAAAGAGGGCTGTATGAGTTGAGAATCTGAATGCAACTGGCTTCACGTGCAGGCGGAGCAAGATTTTTCATGGTAAACTTTTTTTCGATTCTCCATCGCAAGCTGAAGGCCAACTTTGAGTTCTGCAACATTTTTGGTGCTCCACAAATTTAAATAA
>JAYWDA010000393.1:0-6709 GCA_043780105.1 Pseudobdellovibrionaceae bacterium
TTTTTTAATGTAAACATCGTCGGCATCATCGTGAGTAGAAAATGCAAAGCGGCCCGTTTGAAGCTTTTGAACTTCTTCAAACTTTTTAAAGCTCGCACCTTGAAACAAGGTCTTATTAATTTTATCAATATCTACTTTTATTGCACTCTTCATCACTCTTATCTCCTTAAGGAAGATCGATACTTTTAGGCCGCTTTAAAAATTCTGCCTGGCGCTTCAAACATTTTAGAAATCTCTGGTAGCTTTGTTTCTAAGCCCAGATTGAATGACTTCACAGCGTTTATAAAAGTTGAATGCCTAAGGCCCGCGTGAATTGTTAAGTTTCTTGATGATTGCATTAGGTTATCCATCAAGTTGATCTCTTGTTGTTGTGACAGCTTTACACCAGCGATTGATTTTAAATTTTGAACAACCGCAATATTAGCTGCTGTTAATTCTTCATCAACAAGTCTCATTAAGTCGACATAATCATCGATTGCCTGCTTCAGTTGTGCTTCAGAGCTTGATTTTACAAGCTCATTAACTTCTAAAAGATCGATTTTTACATGCTGCGATTCTTCCATCCAATGAAACTTTAAAATTTCTAAAAATTTTGGCTCTAAATCGACACCCGACTTAAATAGAAATGTATAATGAAAGTGCGTCATCACTTCCGTATGTAAGGTCAGAAGCCAAATGCTGAGAGGTGACTTTGCCATCACTTTTCTAGCAAATGCTTCGCCGTTATTGGGGACAATCAGATGCTGATTCAGATTTCTTTCTAAAACCTGGTTAAATCGCTCAAACAATTGTTGATGCTTCACTTCTTCATCAAGAAACCGACTCATTGCGCGGATTCGATTTTTTTCTTCGGTCTGCTTCAGTGGAAACTGGCCCATAACAAGGTCCACGATGTACCTTTCGACAATCTCAATAAAATAAGTGTAGCAACTTGCATTCAATTGACTCAGCAAGACCATTTCTTCTTGTGATAGATTTCCATGCTCTTTATTCTCTGCCTTGATCGGCATCGGAATAAATTGCTTTGTGAGATCTAAGTTATACGTTGGCGCCAAAACCTCGTCCAGAACCCAGGCCGTCTTTTCAGAACTTTTAATGCTTGGTAAATAAGAGTCACTCATATTTAAGTCTCCCATTTCTTGTTAAAGGTTAGAATAGCTGAAAAATGATCTTTTTTAAATTGTGTTACTTCTGTTCGGACTGCACATTTAATTCTGATCAAATCAGAAGGCTCGTCATCCAAAACATAAGCGTGCACTTCAATCTCAGTTCCCGCTTTAGGATCAACGGTGATGGGCAGTTCCAGTTTAACATGATCGAACTGAACTGAATCTGGGCTATGAACTCCAGTCACATAAGCTGCGGCCTGAGCCATTGCTTCAAGTCCAAAAACCGTTGGAAATAAATAATTCCCATTAAAGCAGTGGTCGGCGACGTACTTATCATCTTGCAAGGTCAGCCGCGATTGGCAAAGAACTTCAACATTATCTAATGCCATCACAGTATGATCCAAGTATCGCTTCGCAACTGGCTTACCAGCCGGAGGCTCAGAGATCTGACTTCCTTCCCAAATTCCAGACGTCACGATGATTTCATCGAATCCGGTGCTTGTTTCAGTTAAATTCAGAAAAGATTTGATACCTTCGTTTTTAGGAATCGGACGTACACCAGTATCAGAAAAGCGATCTTCTGTTTTAAGTTGTGCGGCCATTCCCACTTCAGCCCACATTCCGTAGGCAATACAAATCGTATGGCACTGAGGGTGCGCATTTGAAAATTTTCTTAAAATATTATGACAAACTTCGTTTGAATAACCGTACCAAGCATTTCCTGGAACGTTTTCAACCCCTAGAATCGACGTAAGGGCCGCAACCATTTTTAAATTTTTAACATCGACATGATTTAATATGTTATTGATCCCCAAAATTTTTGGAGAGATCTCATTCAATGCGTTTTGTCCCGTCACGCTGACAAAAAGTCTTGGTACATTTTTTCCGGCACCGTGAACGATTCCAGAAATATGATGCCCCTGTTGATGAATCAAAGAAACCGTGTTTTTAACGCTGTTTTCATCAGCCACATCACATTGATAATATTTAAAATCCAAGCCCTCCGCTTTAAAGCGCTGCAGATTTTCATCGCCAGGACTTAGTGGCGAAGATCCCAGCAGTGCTAGCTTCACATGATGCTTTTTTGCAAAGGCAATAGCGCACTCTGCTGTAATTCCTTTGGCTCCCCCGGTCACAATAACAACATCGTTTGAAGACCACTGGATCTTTTTTGGTCTTTGCTGATTTTTAAACTGGGCTTGAAGACGATAAACAAATCGATTCAAACTTGTGTCGTAGCCGATCACTTCGAATTTCTTAGTCGTTTTTAAATCTTCCAGGATTTCTTTCGACAAGGCCCTGTGATCTAAATTTAATCCAACATTAAAAGTTCTTATCTTATAATCACTTCGTTCTTTATCTAAAGCCGAGGCTATTGCATGCACGCTTCCGACTTCGTTGATCGTTGTAGGAAAGCCACCTTCAAAATTTCCGTTTCCAAATTGAACAAAACTCAAATTTTTATTCCGAACCACAGCTGAGTTACTGAGAATAACTCTTCTTAGGGCTTCGACTCGATCGACGGATTTTAAAAGTTTTATTCCAAAGGCTTCAGCATCTGAAGTCGGCTGAAAATAGAAGATGTGATTAAAATTCATCACTTCTTTTTCTTTGGACTTCAAAATATCGGAAAACTGTTTTAAGTCGACAAAAGCACCTGCTTGGGCCAAAGCTTGGCTTAAGTTAAAGGCCAATGGGCTCATGGAGTCGTCGATCAGCATGAGGACTCTCGCTTGATTTAAATTATCTGAGCTGCGCTGCGTGTGGTGCTGCCCACTTGGACGATCTTGACGTTTAAACTGAACATTAAAGCTTCGGATCCATCGGTCATAATTTTTTAGATTATTTTTCTTTTTAACTTCGATTTTTTGGTTTTTATTTTTCTCTAAAATTTTTAAAACACGGGTCAGCTCGCCCACTGTATAATCTTGTAAGACATCGATGTCTAAATTAAGAGGTATCGACATGTCTGCACAGATCGTTTGAAGTAACTTTTCGACATTCCCCTTGCTGATACCAAGGTCACTTTGTAATCTTAGCTGCTCTGTAATTCGAGCCGGCGGAAACTCCGTCACCTTCGAAATTGCTCGAATAATCACATCCGGAGTGCCCGGCTGAACTTCCTGAGTTTGATGAGCCGGCTGAAGCTGTAGGACTGGTTTGCTTTCAACGATTTTGACTTCAGGTGTAGGAGGTACGACTTCATTTTTATTATCGTCGAGTGCGCTAATAAGATCTTGCAATGTTCCTGTTGAAAGCTTTGCCATATCTATTTCTGTGCTAGTTTCAAATTCGGCAACAAGTGTTGCTACGATCTCAGCGGCTTTAATAGAATCAAGATTAAGATCTTCAATCAACTTCATATCCAGGCGAATCATTTCTGGAACGAATCCAGTCCGCTCACAGATTAAATTAACCACTGCGGTTTGCACTTTACCTGATGAAAGATTTTTAGCTGGAGCTAGCGCCCAAGCCTGCACAGAAATTGGCGGCGGAGTCAATTCCACGACGGGATTTGCTTTCAACTGGTGCACAGCCGCGACGGGGCTTGGCACAATAGCAGCCGCCTCTTCCCAGGACAGTGCCAAAATTAAATCATTCAACGTTCCAACAGACAACTTTGCCATATCAATTTCTGTGTTGACGTCAAATTCTGCAACAAGCGTCGCAACAATTTCAGCGGCCTTGATTGAATCCAAATTCAGATCTTCAATCAACTTCATATCTAGGCGAATCATCTCTGGGACAAATCCAGTTCTTTCACAAATTAAACCTATCACCGCAGACTTTACTTTTTTTGAGCCTGCTGCGGGTTCAACTTTTGCAACTGCAACAAGCACCGGCGGCTTCGGCGAAGGTGCTCTATAGCTTTTTGGGCTGCTGGCCACAAAGTCACTTCCTGAGGCGGCTGCATAGGCCTGTGTGACAGGAACAGAAAGACCTGTTGGCAAACCAGATAAGGCCACCACTAAATCATCCAAGGTTCCGATCGACAGCTTTGCCATATCGATTTCTGTGTTGATGTCAAATTCTGCAACCAACGTCGCAACAATCTCGGCCGCTTTGATTGAATCTAAATTAAGATCTTCAATTAGCTTCATATCCATGCGAATCATCTCAGGAACAAAACCGGTTCTTTCGCAGATAAGGCCAATGACGGAATCTTTGACTTTTTTTGAACCGACAGACTGCGTTTTAAATGAGTTCATTTTTAAGATTGTTCCTTCTTCCAAAAAAGGTGCAGGCACAAAGATGTTTGCCTGTGCCGCAATTTCCGGACTCAACGCAAATGGGATGTATTCTGATCTTTTAACTTCTGCGCGAATCAAGCCGTACTCTGGAACATGAAATTCCCGCTCAATTGAGTTTTCAATGAACTTTTTTGCCGTAAACGAAACAAAGTTTTTTACCATTCGATGCTGATAAACCTCGCTCCAATTAATATTTACGCCTTGTGCGAACAGGCCTGCAAGCATCATCTTGTAATCGATAGAGCTTAAGTTTTTCTTGCTGACATTAAAAATCGGATTCGAGATTTCGCCCTCGAAGTTCTGCTGGGAAATTTTTGAAAGGACTTCGCCAGGGCCGACTTCGACGATGATGTTGGTTAGTTTTGCCAACTGTCGAATCGAGCTGACGAAATCAACCTGCCGAACAATTTGTAAGGACAAGTAATCTTTCAGATCAACATTAGTCGTTAACACCTTGCCATCAACACATGTGATGACGTTTTTAGTCAGACTGCGAGTGGCTCTTTTGTCCGAGAAAAAGTTTTTTATTTCAATTGAAGCTGGTTCAACAAGCTGCGAGTGAAACGCATTCGACACCTTTAATGGAATTCCCACAACTTGGTATTTCGAAGCCACTTTTAAGGCCGCGTTAATAGCCTCTTTATGACCAGAGATCACAGTCTGCTTAGGACTATTTATATTTGCAATTGTCAGATAGCCATCGACCTCTTTGATTATTTTTTCTGCGGTTTCTTTATCACAGGCCAGGCTTGCCATACCACCCGCAGCTTCAGATGAGGCCGCCATTAAACTTCCTCGTAAGGCAGAAATCTCGACCAGCTCTTTAAAATCAATGGCATCCGCACAATAAAAAGAACATAATTCACCCAAACTATGGCCCAAGACAAAGTCGGCATGAATGTTAAGACGTTTTAAATGTTCAATCCAAAGCGCTGTTGCAATACAAATAGCTGGTTGTGCTAAGTTGGTTTGCGCTAAATTCTTTTCCCAGATCGCCACTTCGTCGGCAGTCTGTGCCTTAAAGTAATCTTTAAAAATAATTGAAGCTAAATCGATATTGTATTTTGAGCTTAAAATCCCAGAGGCAATTTCAAACTTTTGTTGAGCCCAATCATATCTTTCGATCAAATTTTTTGCCATATTCAGAAATTGACTGGCTTGGCCAGGAAACATAAAGCCCAATTTCACAGAAGGCATTTTTTCGCCAAAAATAATTGTCCGATCAGCGTTAGTCGCTGTCTTGTTTTTTATGAATATTGAATCGCTTTCGATCAGTAATAGCGCTTCTCTTAGTTTTTTATGCAGTTCACCCGGATCGGGAGCAACCACACTTAAACGGTAGCTGTCGCTTTCTTTAAGTTGAACACTTAAATTGGCTGCCAAATCCACCATTTCTGCAAAACTCATCTTTTCAACTTCTAATAGTAATTCTTGAACTTTGCTTTTCAGCCCTTCAATCGATGAGGCCGACAAAGGAAACACTTCAAAGTCTTCAGATGAGCATAGTAATTTCGCTTCTGAAATTTTTGTTGAAATATCGTGAGGAACAGAGGTTCCAGATTGAATCGTCACATGGCAATTAATTCCGCCAAAACCCATCGCTGAAATTCCGGCTTTCATTACTTTTTGATCAGACTTAATTTCACCGCGCACAGCAGGGTATAGATTTTTTGCGACAGAGTTAAAAATAGGATTGGGCTCAATGCAGCCCGCTGTTGGCGGAACGATTCGACGATTAACAGCCATCACGGCTTTGATAAAGGCACCAATTCCAGCAGCGGCTTTCATGTGTCCCATGATTGATTTTAATGATGTCATTGAAACTGTTCGCTCCGTGGATTCAACTCCAAAAGCTTGCATAGTTAATGCAATACCCTCAATTTCAGTGCGGTCGCCAACGACCGTTCCAGTTCCATGGCCTTCGATAAAACTTAACTCAGCAGGACTGTATCCCGCCATACGATAAGCTCTTTGTAACGCATTACTTTGACCTTGTTTGTCAGGCGCAGTGATCCCACCTTTTCCATCAGATGAAATTCCCCACCCGTTCACAACGGCATAAATTTTATCTTTATCTCTTAAAGCATCATCTAACCTTTTTAATAAAACAAACCCCGCGCCCTCACCTGGGATAAAGCCCTGGGCTCTTTTATCGTAGACGTGCATCGTATTTGTCGACAAAGCGCCGGTTTTTGCAAAGCCAATAAGCTCGAATGTATCTAGACTGACATCCACACCGCCTGCGATGGCAAGATCAATTTTTCCAGACTGAAGTGCATCCGCGGCCGTAGCAACTGCAATCAGTGAAGATGAACAAGCGCCGTCGACAGTATACCCTCCACCCTTAAG
>JAYWDA010000394.1:0-3877 GCA_043780105.1 Pseudobdellovibrionaceae bacterium
GAATGGCCGTTAAAAAATGGGTCACCTTTCACGGGGCCGCTATCAATTTAGATAATGATCCCAATGCTTTTAAAAATATGATGCCTTGTGGATTTTCCCCACAGATCATGACGAATCTTGAGGTCTGCCTGGGTCGAAAAGTTTCGCACGAGGACTTTAAAACTAAGCTCCTCACTCAACTTCAAATTCTAATTTAACTGATTTTTTTATTTTTTAGACTTCGGATTCGGCTTCAGAATCGGCGCCAGCCTTGATATGAGTGGGCATCATGATGATGGCTTCACCTTTCACGCAAACAACATCGTTTTGATTTCGGCAAATCGTTTCGATAGTAGCAATGCCTTTACTGGCGCGAATGGCTAAGACTTTCAATGTGACCGTGATGGTGTCGTCGATAAAAACGGGGTCTTTAAATTTTAAAGTTTGCCCCAGGTAAACCCCGCCTCGCCCAAGCTTTTCTGCCAGGACGCGGGAAATTAAAGCTCCACAAATCATACCGTGCGCAATCCGCTTTTTAAAACGAGTTGTGGCTGCATAGGCATCATCCAAATGAATAGGATTGTAGTCGCCCGACATTTCAGCGAACTGCTTAACCATTTTATCAGTCACCTGAACGGTGAATGTGATTTCACTTCCTACAACCCAGCTTGGAATTTCATTGGACAAAGTCCACCTCATTCATAATAACTACAAAATATTTGCAGCTAATTCTGCCAATTCCGATCGCTCACCCTTGGTCAAAGTGACGTGACCTGCAATCGGATGACCGCGAAAACGCTCGACCGCATAGGTTAAACCGCTATTGGCCGAATCAACGTAAGGATTATCAATCTGGTAAACATCCCCAGTCAAAACAACTTTAGTGCCGCGACCCGCCCGTGTCACAATGGTTTTAATTTCATGCGGCGTTAAATTTTGAGCCTCATCAACAATTAAGTACTGTTTGGGAATACTTCGGCCACGAATGTAAGTTAAAGGCTCGATATTTAACATGCCTTGATTGATCAACTCTTGAGCTCGGCCGGAAGCTTTTTTATCAGCACCCATCAAAAATTCGACGTTATCAAAAATCGGCTGCATCCAAGGATTTAACTTTTGTTCGATATCACCTGGAAGATAACCAATATCCCGCCCCATGGGAAAAATCGGGCGCGAAACCAGCAGCCTTTGAAACTGCCCTTCATCTAAAGTTTTATGAAGACCGGCGGCAATCGCTAGCAAGGTTTTTCCAGTTCCTGCTTTTCCTACCAAAGACACAAAAAGCATTTCATCATTCAGCAAACAATCCATCGCAAAGGATTGTTCGACGTTCCTAGCGTGAATGCCCCAGATACTTTCCGTGGGGCTGATTAACGGCACTATAGCTTTTTGTGCAAAACTGTAACGTCCAATCGCAGAATGGTTCGGGTTAGAGGTGTCTTTCATAATGACATACTGATTGGCGTAAAGTTTTTGATCTGTCTCTAAACGTTTATCTTTATAAAAACTGTCGATTTTTTCTGGAGAAATTTCCAGCTCAAGGTAACCCTCATACATGTCTTCTTGGCTTGAATTTGCGGGCTCAAAATCTTTGGCTACGATGCCGTAAACGTCCGCTTTGATTCGCAGATTAATATCTTTAGAAATCAATTCAACTTTCACATCGGGAAATTGTTTTTGTAAAGCTAGGGCCGTCATCAAAATTCGATTGTCAGCTTTTTCTTGATCAAGCTCTGTTGGAATTCCTTGAAACAATAAATCCGTATTCACATGCACAATGCACTCAGAGTTATCCAAAGGAACGCCTTGAGATAGCGGACCTTTGGCGCGAAGAACGTCGATAAAGCGACTGAATTGACGCGCATTTCGACCATTTTCACCCTGATCTTTTTTAAATCGATCAACCTCTTCAATGACCGATATTGGAATATGAACATCACCGGGGCCAAACTTCATGATCGCCAGTGCATCGAATAAAATCACGTTGGTATCAATGACGATCCGACGCCGTGAAGGTTTAGCACCTGAGGTTTTTTCTGCTGAAGGAGTCTTAAGATTGGAGTTGATCAAATTTAAATCCTTTCCATGGATTAAAAAGCCTGCCCTATTCGACAACAGAGCAAGACCAATGTCCACGAAAAGAATACTACTAAGAGCTGTGGGAAACCTGCATATCGCCGGTGTCTGTTTCCAGATTGGCGCTGACAGTCTCGATAAATTTGACAAAGTGATGGAGCGCAACGTCGTTGACGGAGCCCTTCACTACATTTGATCCATGGCGAACAATACCCTCTTTTTCAAATAAACGTACGTTGGCGACATCAACGACAAATCCAAAAAAGGTTTTGTGATTGATGTAAATTCGCATCGCTATTTTTTCTTTTTCATTGAAGTGCCCGTCAGCCAATTCCATATCAAACGAGATCCCTCGCTCAGAGATGTCAAAAAGGTTGACCTTTAAAAGGCCACGCTCTGGCAGGACAACGAAAGCGCCAATAAAATCCCTTAAGATCGTTCGACGGACTTCTCGGCGTTCATTTTTGATTGTTTGCTGGCGTTCAGCCGTGATATTTCGGACAGGTAAAGTTTCGACAATTTCCATGTTTTGTTCGTGATTTCCATGCTTTAAGCGATTCGTAATGTCGATTATTTTACCCAAGATTCCCCCTAGAAAAGGCTCGATTTGCAGCCTGTTAATTTATCGGAAGAATTTGTTTCAACTTGAGGCCAAAGCATGGCCAAAAGGCTAGAAATGTCCTAAAATAAGACAGTATGTCTTTATTTCGAGCGGCTTATTTCAGTCTTGCGATCCACATCATCATCTATTTGGTGATGCAATTTATACCAGCTGACTGGACCCAAAATTCGTTTCTAGAAAAAAAAATCCAAGTTACAGAAGTCGAAATTATCAATCGCCCCTTTGACGAAAAAAAATCGCAGCAGATTGTCAGGCAGCCAACCGTTCCAGAAAAAATTAAAATTCATGATGAAGCCCAGGCTCGCTTCCTTTCCGAGCAGCGCCAACGGGTTTTGCTAGAAACCAAAGCCCGAGAATCCGGCCTCACGCAAAATCGAGAAGCCTCACGCCCTCAGGCTCCGACTCCCCAGCAGAAACAAGCTTCAAGTTCATCGAAAGACATCAATGGTTACGAACCCATTCGCTTGCCTCGTCCCAATGAATTGACCGAGCAAGGGCCATCGACGGTGGGTGAAGCTTTGCCCAACGATATGGCCCTAGGATCTTTCACTGCTTTAAGTACAGATCGCTTTCAATATTATTCTTTTTACGCGCGCATTGAAGAGCTGGTCCGCTTCCGGTGGGAAACTCAAGTGCGAGCCGCCGTCGACCGCTATGATCGCAAATATGTTGCAACACATATTGGACGAAAAAATTGGATCACACAGATCGAGTTTTTGATTTCTCCGGAAGGCCACCTACGGTCGGCTCAAATTATGAAAGAATCAGGAATTAAGCCTTTTGATGAGGCCGCCGTTTTTGCCTTTAAAGACGCGCGATTTTTTCCTAACCCACCCAAAGAGATGGTTGAATCCGACGGCCTGATTCATGTGAAATATTCGTTCAATGTTTATTTTGAGCCGCAAGCTTTCGCAACCCAATAAAAAAGCTCAACTTAAGGTCTGCTAGTCCATGGTCAGGACTAAACCCTTTTAAGAGCTTCTTTGCCAGTATCTTGGTAAAATAAAGGTCTATGAAAAAACATCTGTTTCTTATTTTTGCAGCCTTGGTTTTAAGTGAAAGCGCGATGGCGCTAACAACTGAAATTGGCGTTCAATATTGGCGCAAGCAAACAAGCTTTGATGCTAATAACTACTTGGATTCCGAATCCATTACAGGATCACTTTCGTTTTATTTTTTTGAAAGAGTCGCGCTGGAAGC
>JAYWDA010000395.1:0-8269 GCA_043780105.1 Pseudobdellovibrionaceae bacterium
GGCGTCCAGGAGGCCCACCTTTTTGCTTTTTCCTAAAGCTGCGGCTAAATTAACAGCGACGGTGGATTTCCCGACCCCGCCTTTTCCCGAACTGACGGCGATAATGTGCTTTACACCTGGAATCGCCTGCTGCTGATCGAATGGATTCGGTGCCGCCATATCAACTCCTCTTGCCTCTACGGGCTCCTCATCCAATAATGGAAATCAAGTGGACAGCCAACTGTTTTTCTTTATTAATATGGGCATTGCCGCATTCTTCCTGGTTTGGTACTGGCAGGGACGTAAGAATGTAGGCAATACGCCAACTCAACTGCGCTTGCGGAATCAAGAGACTCCGCTCAGGGATTCGCCAGCGCCTTCCAAAAAGCCCGTTTCGAATGACGAACTGGCAGTTAAAAATGCAAAAAGCTTAAATATTTTATTTTTGTACAACGGTCACGATTGGGATGCTTATCAAGTCTTAGGGCTTCCCGCTGGAGCCAGCTTGCCGCTGGTCACTGAGCGATATCAGCAACTGATTAAACAGGCCGATGAAGGTCAGCTGGCATTTTATGATGCCGCTTATCAAGCAATCCTTAAAAAATTATAATTTTTTTTCGGTCACATCACGAGTGTCATCATCGCCATGCAAACCTTTTTTGAACCCGCGAATTGCTTTTCCGATGGATTGGCCTAGTTGCGGGACACGCTTGGGGCTAAAAAAAATAATGGCGACCAAAGCAACGATCAAAATATGAGTCAGGCTGATGGATCCCATGGGTCTCTCCTAAAGCGAAATCTTATCGGTTTTTTTAATTAAAAGCTATCCCTGCATACTACAAAAGACTGGTCTGTACGTCTATAAGCTTTGCATCCTGACAGGAATTTGAAAGAATTGCTCCAGGGCGTGCCATCTTATGAATAAAAAATCGATCGTCATTTCAACCGGTGCAGGGATCTCTGCCGAATCTGGAATTAAAACATTCCGAGATCAAAATGGTCTTTGGGAAAATCATAATATTGAGGAAGTCGCAACGCCTGAGGGTTTTCAGAAAAATCCAATGTTAGTTCATCAGTTTTATAATTTGCGCCGAGCCCAGTTAAAAAAAGTCGAACCCAACGCCGCTCATTTAGCTTTAGCCGAGCTTGAAAAAAAATGGCCTGGCGATGTTTTTTTGATCACACAAAATGTAGATGATCTGCATCGTCGAGCGGGCTCAAAAAAAATGGTATCGATTCACGGCGAACTTAAAAAAGCCCGCTGTGTTGACTGCTCTGGACGTTTTGTTTGGGAAGATGAGCTGGGCCTGGATTCGTTGTGCCCGGGATGTCAGAAAAAAAACTGTTTGCGGCCCGACATTGTTTGGTTCGGAGAACTTCCTTATTTTATGGATCAAGCTTATGAAAGAATTTCCGAGTGCCAACTTTTTATCGCCATTGGAACGTCAGGCAATGTTCACCCCGCAGCAGCCTTTTCACAACATGCTGAAAGCGCCCATAAGATTGAAGTGAATCTTGAGCCTTCGATTGTGGCTCATTCTTTTGACGAAGTTATTATTGGTCCTGCCACTGAAAAAATTCCTGAGCTGGTGAAAGCTATTTTGCAGGGTGCTCTTCAGTTTTAACTGAAACGACTTTCATATTTTCTTTATAGGCTGGTTTCAAGACTCCTCGGTGACACATATAGCAAGTGGCAAGGGGACCCGCTTTGCCATCAAAGCCTTTTGATTTCAAAAGTTGGACAATTTCAAGATGCTCTTTGGCGATTTTAAAATTAGGTTTCGCATTGTCTTTAAAGTTATCAACTTTATGGCATTCAGTGCAGGTGACACTCAGTTGCCGAGACATTTCAATCATCTCTTCGCGAACCACTTCATCATGGGATTTAATTTTTGCAGCTGACTGTGATCGTCCTTCGGGGGCAAAAAACAGCAGCATCAAAAGGCTAAAAGAAAAAATAGTGACAAGAAGTTTCATACTGATAGGTCAACTCAGATTATGGATCAGGTCAACGCCCAGCCGACTAAAGGTCCTGTAGATGCTGCATCCAAAAAAACAGGGCCATCTCAACAAAGTATTGGCGGCGGCGCTCGCTCATTAAGGCTGAGGTCACAGGGCTTTCAAAAATTGTCTCTCGCCATTGTCCTCGGAAGCCGAAACCAACTTGCACGCGATTTTCTTCCTGCTTACGAATGAAAAGAATTAAAGACTCAGACGTCGAATTCATTTCAATGCCTTCGCTGCTAATAAAATTATAGAACGAAATTTTATTTTTTTGCAGCAAAGGTCTTAGGTGCGTTTCCAGCCGAGTGAATAAAAAACTTCCGCCGGCCTCATCGTAAATCTGAATCTGTGGAAATTTTTTTAAAATCTGACATAGCTTTTGCGCTGCATCCTCACCATTTCTTAAGAAGGTCATGGCGCCAATTTTTTCTTCCAGTTTTTCAAGCCAAACTTGGATTGCTTTTTCTTGGGATTTTAAAAAAGAAACCTTTACTTCTACATAAGGTAAATGAACGCGGTAACCAATTTCTAAATCTGAGCCCATCAAGGCCTCTTCGGTCCATTTGGCAAGTTCACTTTCGCCGTAACCCAAGGTGTCCCACGAAAGCGTGATGTGCCGATCTAGATTGGCGGTTTTTTCTTCCAGCCAAGACGAGATATTTTTCATCCAGATAGCTTCAATCTCACGCGGTGGACCCGGCAGAACAAAAAGCATTTTATTTTTATGTTCAACAGAAAAACCATGCGCCGTGCCCTGGTCATTTTCTAAAATGGTCGCGCCGGCCGGAAAAAAACACTGCTGCTTTTGAAAATCACGGACGGCATAACCGCGCGAGCTTAGTCGCTCAACAACATGCTGCCAAGAGGGTTCATGCCACTCAAGATTGCGGCCGGTCCATTGTGCGATGACATCACGAGTGAAATCATCGGACGTCGGCCCTAAACCTCCGGTCACAAAAATCACATCGCTGTGGTTGGCACAAATTTCCAGGGACTCTAAGACCAAGGGGCGATCGTCAGGCACGGTTAAATGCAAGCTTGTCAGCACGCCAAGATCTTTTAATTGTTTAGAGATCCAGGACGAATTCTTATTATTGATTTGCCCGGTCGTGAGCTCGGTTCCAACGGCTAATACACTGATTTTCATACCCTCAATTAACCTTAAAGCTTTAGGCCTTGTCCACGCTTTTTAGCCCTTGCCAAACAATTAACAGGGCTTTACTTTCAGCCACCAAGAAAAGACCCCAAAATATAGACTGAGGCCCCCTATGAACTACAAGGATTTTGATCTTTTTAATCCCACCTCTGAACACGGAATGCTGCGCGAAACCGTGAAGTCTTTTACTAAAAGCGAAGTCGAACCTCAGGCCCATGAATATGATCGAAAAGAACTATTTAATTTACCGCTATTCCGAAAATTAGGCGACCTTGGATTATTAGGAATCACAGTCTCTGATGAATTCGGTGGCTCTGGCATGGACGCAACGGCAGCTGTCATTGTGCACGAAGAACTTTCAGCCTCGGATCCAGGATTTTGCTTGGCCTACTTAGCCCACTCGATGTTGTTTGTGAATAACTTAGCAGTGAATGGCAGTGTCGAACAAAAGAAAAAGTTTTTACCAAAATTGTGTTCGGGCGAATGGGTTGGCGCCATGGCCATGTCTGAGCCTGCTGTGGGAACTGATGTTTTAGGGATGGCCACAACCGCTGTGAAAAAAGGAAACCAGTGGGTGATCAACGGTCGCAAGATGTGGATCACCAATGGCACCCTGGATGAAAAAGGCACACCTTGTGATTTGGTTTGGGTTTACGCTAAGACCGGCGAAAAAAATGGCCGGCCTTTAATTTCAACTTTTATTGTCGAAAAAAATAATCCTGGTTTTACGGTCGGGCAAAAAATTCAAGATAAATTGGGCATGCGCGCTTCGAACACGGCAGAACTTGTTTTTCAAGATTGCACCATCGCGGCTGACCAGTTGGTCGGTCACGAAGGCGATTCAATGATTCATATGATGCGAAATCTTGAAATCGAGCGACTGACGTTGGCGGCCATGAGCTTAGGAATCGCTCGCCGCAGTTTAGAAATTATGAATCGCTATGCCCAAGAGCGGGAAGCTTTCGGGAAACCGCTCAGTGCTTTTGGTCAGATTCAAACTTATATTGCAAATTCCTACGCTGATTTTAAAGCCAGTCGTGCGTACGTTTATGAAGTCGCTAGAAAACTTGAACTGGATAAAGAAGGTTCTCGGATTGATTCTGACGGCGCAAAATTAGTCGCGACAACCATGGCAAAAAATGTGGCTGACCGAGCCATCCAAGTTCTGGGTGGTTATGGCTACGTCGGCGAATATGTCGTCGAAAGAATGTGGCGTGATGCCAAGCTTTTAGAAATTGGTGGCGGCACTTTGGAAGCTCATCAGAAAAATATCGCCCGCGATTTGGCAAAAATGCCTGAATCAATTTTTAAGTAGGCGCGAATTGTTTCCTCACGCTGCTGATCTGCCCCTCAGCCCTCATTTGAATGTGCACTACAAGGTGATCTTAGATCAGATTGGTCCCTTGCTGACGGAGCCTCGTAAAAAAAGAATTGAAGAGGTCGTGGCCCATCGCAATTTTTCAACGGCGGTGGTTTTAGAGGGAATTTATGATCGCGGTAATATTTCGGCGGTCATGCGAACCGCGGAAGGTTTAGGCTTTGCTAATTTTCATCTGATTGAAACCCAAGATAAATTTAAAAATGCCAAAGGTGTATCGCGCGGATCTGATAAGTGGGTTGAAATAAAAAAATGGAAAGAATCAAAAGCTGCCATTGAATCCATCAAAGCCCAGGGCTATCAATTGGTTGTTACGACACTCGAAGGTGGAAAGCCGATTGGTGAAGTGGATTTCACAAAGCCCACAGCTTTGGTCTTGGGAAATGAAAAAGATGGTGCCAGTCCAGAGATGATCGCTGCCGCTGACCACAGAATCATTGTTCCGATGAATGGCTTTGTGCAAAGTTTTAATATTTCGGTGGCCGGTGCCATCAGCCTTTACCATATTTATCAGCAGCGAAAAGCAAAGCTTGGCGCCAACGCTGATTTAACCAACGAACAAAAAGATATTTTAAAAGCAATATATTATTTAAGAACTCTGGATTCATCTGTCGATGTCTTAGAAAGAGTTCTTTCCGGAAAGGCCCTGGCATGAGAAAAAAAGAATTAGCTGATTTCGCCTTAGGTTCCGAGCAAACGAATTATCCACAAACCTATTCGCCCAAAATATTAGAAGCTTTTAAAAATAAAAATCCAGGAAAAATAGCGTGGACGACTTTTGTTTGCACTGAATTCACTTCGCTTTGCCCAAAGACCGGTCAACCTGATTTTGCGCATATTTTTATTAATTATATCGCTGATAAAAAAATGATCGAAAGTAAATCTTTGAAGCTGTATCTTTTTAGCTTCCGCAATCATGGCGATTTTCACGAGGACTGTGTGCAAACAATTTGCGATGATATTGTTGCGTTGATCAAGCCGCACTACCTAGAAGTCATCGGTGAGTTCACTCCGCGCGGGGGCATTGCTATTTATCCTTATGCCTCCAGTTCGTCGTCAAAAAAAGAATTCACCCAGCTTCGCGATCACCGGATGAAAAACTATTCTCCCGGCCAGTACACGATGCCGCTGGCAAGATTGTACTAGTTTTCGTGGTCAATAGGTCTCATTCTGAGTCAGTCCCTTGAATGGAAAAAGAGCCTCAGGTATTCTGAAGTTTCCAGCAGAGTTCAAATTGGGGGAGGCAACTGTGGCACGTTCACCAGGCCTTGTTTTTAGATTCAAATCTGAATCAGGAATGAGTTTAATCGAAGTCATGATTTCCATCGGCATCCTAGTGGCTTGATCAAACTGAGTGATTATCCTGCTGTTTTCGGAGGACAACGGACCGTCGATGAGCCCATTATTGTTTTTGGTAAGGTGATGCCTGGAATGAAATATCTGCAAGTGACGCCAGCAGGTTTTGTATTGGGTTGTAATTCACTGACAGGTTGCCCTGCGCCCAACGCGTTTAGCTGCAATATATTTCAGACGGGAAGCTGTAACGGGTCGACTTTAACTTCTTCCGGAATCCAGGTTTTCACTCCCGAAAAACCGAGCTGTGGCGTTATATGCCCAATGATACCTGCAGGCCTCGTTTTACATCCATGGAAATAGTTGATTTATTTTTTAACTTCAATCAGTAACGTCGCCGTGAACTGATCGACTGATTTTACGTTGTTCGAAACCGGCATCATCGTTATAAAAACTTTCGAAGGCATGGCGCCCACTAAGCCCGAGCCATTCATCATCGGAGCCTGCAGAAGTTTCAAAATTTTTAGTTGCTCAGACGTCATCGATGAAGAGTCCTTCGCCTCGACGGTTAACATTCCACCGACGTAAGTGACCAGGCCACCGCCCATATCAGCTAACATCAAGTCTTTGGTGTCCGTCGGAACATTGGCTTCCAAAATATTCGGGGTCACAGTGATCGTCAGAGCTAAATCGCCGGCCATAGCCTCACACTTTACGGGTGCAAAGGGCAGCGGCGCCATTGGCATCTTTTCTAAAATTTGAAAGACCGGAGCTGAAATTGTTTTCCTGCAAACTTCAGTGACTTTACCATCAAGAACAGAGATTTTTCGAATCACCACTTTAGCCGACACATCTTTCAATACGTCAGCGGTGGCCTTAAATGCGATCAAACTTAAAACCAGAGTTGCTAAAAGATTTCTTTTCACAAGATCCTCCTAAAGAATCGCTTCCATCACGTAAGATGTTTCATTATTTTCACAATCTTTAATAAAGATACGAACGGCCTTCACAGGATTTTTACTGAACGGCAGAATCAAAGACTGACCTGCGATCAAATCCTGGTGCTGGAAACTGGATTTATTTCTAGAATCAAAACCATGACCATTATCAAAAATCAGATCAATCTGACATTTTGAAAGAGATTGCTGTAAACTTGTCAGTCGCAAAGTTTCCAATGTCTGTAACTGACCCCAAGCTTCGGCCTTCACTTCTGATGATAAATTGTAAGTCAGCCGATCGCGGAAATCTTCAGTTCGGTTCAAATAATGATCTTCAGATAAATTTTCTGGCGTTAAAGGTATTTGACTCCATGATCCAGTTAAAACCATTCGCTTTAAGTTTTGTCCAACAAAGCCGCCTTGTTTATTCATCCACTGCTTCTGCGTTTTATCGACGTTAAATCCCGCCATAACATTGGAGCCCAGGGCTTCCACTCGTCCAACTAAGCTTGCGCTGGTGCCGCTTTTTATATACCCAAAAAGAATCATTCCAAACAAATGGTACCAAGTGCCATATCGATCCGAATCATAATTGTAGCCACTGACAATAGGCTTCAGTCTTTTAGTGAGCGGCATATTTTCTCGGCCTGGAAATCGCCAATTGGACGCCAAAACATTTTCGATTGTTAAAAGGGTTAAGTAAACATCGCCCTCATTGAGGATGTAACTTTGTTGAAATAAAGAAGGCAGGGTGATTGAGTTGTAAGATTGAGCCAGCATCCAAGTCCTTAAGTCCTCTTCGCGCTCGGTCTTCATAAAACGATTGGTGAACCCCAGGCACAAAGCCACAAAAACCTTATCAAAGGCCATGATATAGCTTGATGTGATTTTTTTTTGCGAAGAATCCATGGACCAATGATGAATTGTTCCAAATTTTGGTTTTAAATGATGGGCTAAAGACTCTTCTTTGATGATTTGTCCGAAAGCCTTTGTCAGCTCTTGAACTTTCAATGGATTATCGCGGCCTTGGATGATCGGTTGGGCTGGATCAGTTAAGTTTTTAAATGGAATATTTAAGTCGTCTTTCAGTTCAGAATCTTCAGGCGTCCAATCATCAAGTTCGTCATTTTTTTGCCCCGAAGATTTTTTTTTTAAGAAGCTAAAAATATTTTTTGGGACTTTACCGGCGCGAACGACCAGCGCATCATCACCGGCGGGATCCTCAAGAAGGTACTGAGCTTGTTCGTACAGGTCCTTATCATAGCCACTAGAGGCCGGGTTGCGGCGGCCCAAGCTAGGACTAGGGCTTCTGAAGAATTCAATTAATTTTTGAGTTTGATTTTTAATCACTGATTTAATAATTCCATCCAAATTCGGAAGTTTTCCATACGAAACGTCCTTAATGCTCATGATTTGATAGGTGACCACGTCAGTCGTCTTAGAATCTTTTGGAATAAAGTAGCTGATCGACTGGGAAACAGTAAAAATATTGGACCACTCTCGTCCCAGCATTCGAAGCTC
>JAYWDA010000396.1:0-2319 GCA_043780105.1 Pseudobdellovibrionaceae bacterium
GTGGCCCACAAGCCCATCCCACATCCCACCTTCCACTGGAAGAGAGCAGAGAAACTCTCCTCTCTCCAGGCCGCGCGCGAAATGGGATCGGATTGACCAGGCTCTGCAACTGCAATACGAAATACTTTAGAGTTATCAAATAAGGAGGTTCTATGAAGTCTTTGCTGATCTTAAGTTTATTTTTTGGTTCTTTGGCATTCGCACAAACGGCTCCACTGCATGTGAACTGTAATATCTCTGAAATTGTTAATGGTATTGCGACGGAAACGGCGATCAGCATCGATAGCTCGACAGAAAAACATGGCGCCATGATTTTTCCAAAGCTTGCGGTCATTTCAGAAGTCGACATGATGATCGCTTTGCATGAGGGCTATCTGATTGTGAATCTTTACCACAACCCAAGCCATATCAGTGCCGACAGTCATAGTGATATAACCGGTGGGAAAAATGCTCATACGCAAATGATTTTGGGCAATGATCGATCGATCTCTGTGAATTGTAGTTTGTAACTATGAGACTGACTGTAATTCCTGGCGATGGAATTGGTCCTGAAGTGATGAATGCCGTCATTGAAATATTGCAAACTGTAAATGCGCCTTTCGAATATGATTTTCATGATGCGGGCGAAGTGGCCTTAAGAAAATATGGCGAACTTTTGCCAACAACAACGCTAGCTTCAATTGATAAAAATAAGCTGGCCATCAAGGGACCGACGACAACTCCGATTGGCAGCGGGCATCGCTCAATCAATGTTTCGCTTCGGCAAAAATTTGATCTGTACGCCAATGTTCGCCCGATTAAAAGCTTACCCGCTGTTAGATGCGTGAATAACCATGTGGATTTGACGATTGTGCGTGAAAATACAGAAGATCTTTATACTGGGATTGAACGTATGGTCGATGCCGATACAGCTGAAAGTATCAAACGCATCACTCGTAAAGGATCTGAACGCATTGCTCGGTATGGTTATGAGCTCGCGAAAAAAACCGGTCGTAAAAAGGTCGCCATTGTTCATAAAGCTAATATTATGAAAATGACTGATGGTTTATTTCTAGACACCTGCTTGTCGGTCGGAAAAGAATTTTCGGAAATAGAAACTCGCGACGTGATCATTGATAACTGCTGCATGCAATTAGTAACAAGGCCTGAACAATTTGAAGTGATCATCACCGAAAATTTATATGGCGATATCTTAAGTGATTTATGCGCAGGTTTGGTGGGCGGTTTGGGAATTGTTCCTGGTGCTAATATTGGTGAAAAGGCTGCTATCTTTGAAGCCGTCCATGGTTCAGCGCCAGATATCGCGGGTCAAAATAAAGCCAATCCCACAGCTCTTTTACAAAGTGCCATTATGCTTTTACAACATATCGGCGAAAATGAAAAAGCTCAGGACATTTTGAAAGCAATGACGGCTTCGTTGCAAGACCCGGCTTGTTGTACAGCTGATTTAGGTGGCAAGGGCACGACTCAGATGTTTACAAAAGCGATCATTCAAAAGCTTACTAAAGGCTAACTTAAGTAATGGATTTTTCTTTCACGTTGGCCTCTGGCATCGCTGAGCGAAGCCAGCCTTTGTGACTAAACCAGGCATATAATGCCACGGCCACACCCACCATTAAAAGCAAAGCGCCATAGTAACCATTCACCCATTTAAGTTCGGGCATGTGTTCAAAATTCATCCCATAAACTCCGGCAATAAAATTAAGCGGTAAAAAAAATAACGACACTACTGTCAGCACGCGGACAATCTCGTTGGTCCGATGCGAAGCTTCGTTGGTTTTCTGAGATGACATCGATAGGTACAAGTTCATTAATCCAGTGGTGTTATCGCTCAGCTCTTCGGCATAAAAACCATTTTTTTCCATCACCTCTTTGATGGAGGTTACTTTAATTTGCGGGCACTCATTTTGAAAACGGATCATCACATCAACACAGCCCCGAATAATTCTTTTGATGATGGCCGCTTGCCGTTTTAGATAATATGCTTTTTCCATTTGGAAAGCCGAAGCACCGGCAGTTTCAAAAATACTCATTTCAATATCACCTAGCAGGTCATTTGCATCCGCCAAAGGCTTTTCAAAAGAGCTTGAAATAAAATCAAGAATTTCTAAAAAAATTTGCTGTGGAGCTTGTGGCTGATTTAGATTTTCATCTGCTATAAAATCTTTTAGTGGCACTGACCACTTTTTTCGAATTGCAGCCATGCCAGGAACATCTGTACGATGAATCGTAATTAAGAAATTTTTGCACCAGAAAACAACCATTTTTCTAGTCAGCTCTTGCACCGAATTAGCCTGAGCAGGGCTTTGCTCATCAAAG
>JAYWDA010000397.1:0-7810 GCA_043780105.1 Pseudobdellovibrionaceae bacterium
AAGGTAAAGACTGAAAATCGTGAACACCGCTGACGTCAGAATCCCTACTCAGGACGATTACAAAAGCGGCCTTGTCACTTCGGTCGGTTTTCATATTGCGCTGATTTTGATTTTCACTGTGAAAACCGTGTTTTTCTCAGGCGAAGCGATCAATTATGAAACAGCTATTCGTGTCGACTTAGTCGCCTTGCCAGATAAGGTGAGTTCGGCGGAAACGCCGCCGTTAAGGCCGGAAACAAAATTGCCTGAGGCAAAAACCCCGCCAAAACCTGAACCTGTGAAAGCGAAGGCCGAACCAAAAGCCCCCGTCACTCCGCCGGTTCCAGTCGTGGATTCCAAACAAAAGCAAAAGGCCGCATTAAATAAATTAAAAGCGATGGAAGCTTTGGAGAATTTAAAAAACGAAGATCAAAGGGAAAGTAAGGCGTCTTCAGCCGCGCCAACAAAGAAAACTGGCGAAGTAAAATATAAAGGAAATATTTTGTCGCCTGGGACTGAAATCACCGGACTTAATAAGCTTCAGCACGAAGAATATATTGCGCTTTTAGATCGACACATCAAAGAAAACTGGACCCTGCCTGAGTGGCTTGCTAAGAAAAATTTAAAAGCTCAGATTCGCGTTCGTATCGACGACAAAGGTCGTATTATTTCAAAGCAATTGGTGAGAAGCAGCGGGAACCCCGCTTATGACGATATTGTGAAGGCGACGATTGAAAAGTCTGAGCCTTTCCCTGTACCGCCAGAAAAATTCTCAGCCGTTGTCAGTGTGAATGGAATTCTGATAGGATTTCCTGAGTAAAACTTAAGTTTTTTGGAGGATCTATGTTTCGCCGATTATTTCCGGTCGCTTTTGTGATCAACGCTATTCTTTCTTGGCAGGCTTTGGCGCAAGATTCTTCGCCTTATATTAAACTAGGTGAAGCTCGGACTAAAAAAAGCTTGTTGGCGTTTCCTCCGCTTCAGTTTCAAGGCTCAGTAGCTGCAAGTCCGCAGTATAATTCTGTTGGGTCAGATTTATTTTCAATTATTAATAACGACCTGACTGTGGCCAGTTATTTTAAATTAATTCCACAAAGCGCTTATGTTGAAGACACAACGAAAACAGCGATCAGACCCTTACCCGCTGATGCCAAAGGTTTTAACTTTCAAAGTTGGAGCAGCATTGGAACCGAATTTTTAATTCGTGGAGCTTTTACTTTGGCCGGCTCTGATGTAAACCTTGAAATCTATCTTTATAACGTTGGAAAATCTGAGTTGGTTTTTGGAAAAAAATATCGTGGTACAATCGGTGCCTCTAGAAAAATTGCTCATACTTTTGCAAATGATGTCATGAAAGCATTGACTGGCAAAGAGGGAATGTTTCTTTCAAAACTTGTGACCTCCAGCGATCGAGGCGGCGGAAAATTTAGAGAAATTTACATTATGGATTGGGATGCTGCCAACCCGGTGAAGGTCAGCAGTCATTACTCGCTAGCGATGTCTCCGACTTGGGCTCCGAATGGACATAAGATTGCTTATACGGCAACTGTTCAGCGGTCGCGCACGAAGCTTAGAAATCATGATATGTTTGTTTATGATTTAAATTCTGGCATTCGGTCTTTGGTTTCCTTCCGACAGGGAATTAATTCAGGCGCTTTCTTCTCGCCGGATTCAAATAACTTATTTTTAACAATTTCTGAAGGCAGTCGTCCCGATATTTACCGAATCAACATGGATGGTAAAATTGTTAATCGCATCACAAACGGCCCTGCTGGCGCCATGAATGTCGAGCCAGCGGTCAGCCCCGACGGAACTAAAATCGCCTATTCTTCTGATCGCAGTGGTCGGCCTATGATTTACGTGGCTAATGTCGACGGCAGCAATCCCGTTCGAAAAACTTTTGCAGGCCAATTTAATTCTTCGCCGGCTTGGTCGCCGGACGGCAAGAAAATTGCCTTTGCCGGCCAAGAAGCTGGAAACTTTGATATCTTTGTTATGAACGCGGATGGAACAGAAATGACTCGTTTGACGAAGGCCGCGCGCAATAATGGCAGAATGTCGAACAATGAAGACCCGAGCTTTTCTCCGGATGGAAGATTTGTGATGTACACCAGTAACCGCACAGGACCGAACCAAATTTTCTTTTCAACTGTTGATGGCACTGAAGAACGTCGCGTGACAAATGATAATGCCAATTATTATAAAGCTCGCTGGTCACCGAATCTTGAATAAGGTTCCAGACCTAAAGACTTACACCCCTGCCGAATTACAAGCCCACCCATTGCCGGTGGGAAATCCATACCAAGATAAGCTGGGACAAGATTCGCTGTTTGATCTAAGGCATAAGGCTTGGCTTGAGTGTTCACTGGCGACGGTCATGAATCGAGCTTCTGCTTATGACGTATGTTGGTATTGGAGCGAAATCGCAGATCAGGTTGTTAAAAAAGTTTTTGAAAAATTTTGTAATGCCAACGACCTAGCTATTTTTGCAATGGGAAAACTAGGCTCGCAAGAACTTAATTTAAGTTCCGATATCGACCTGCTTTTTGTGGCCCGCGAATATTCCAATGAAATCATAAAACAAGTTCGAGATTTTCAATTGGCGATTTCTCAGATGACACCTTTGGGTTTTCTTTTTAGATGTGATTTAGATCTGCGCCCTGGTGGAAAAACTTCGCCACTGGCCCCAACCATCGATCAGATGATGGATTACTATGGAAATTACGGCGAAACCTGGGAACGGATTGCTTTCGTTCGCTGCCGGTATATTACGGGCGCTTTAGAAATTAAAAATCAACTTGAGCCTTTTTTAAAAAGATTTATTTACCGCAAGCATTTGGACTATTCTTTGTTTGAAGATTTAAAGGGTTTGCGTGAAAAAATTCAGAAAGCGGTTCGCACGCAGGATGGCCAAATCAACTTAAAGCTTGTTCCTGGGGGCATCAGGGACATCGAATTATTTATCAATTCATTGCAGGTTATTCATGGTGGGAAAAATTCTGGTTTGCAGCTGACGAACACCTCTTTAGCTTTTGATAAAATCGAATCGGAAAAGATCCTTCCGTCGCAAGAAATTTTGTTTTTTAAAAGTCTTTACTGGCGTTTGCGGTTTTTGGAAAATTATGTGCAGGCTCAAGAGGATCAACAAACTCATTTCATTCAAATCTCTGGTGCTTTTCCTAAAGATATTTCTAAGGCTTTAGAGAATTTAGAAAAAGACTTGGCAACATCTTCATTAATGGTGGCTGGATTATTGGGATCTATTGAAATTACAATCACGTTGGATTTAGAAGTCGAATTTCGGCAACTTCTAGAAATACCTTTGTTATCTCGTCAAAAAGATCGCGATCAAAAAACGCGACAGATCTTCGTGCAAAATTTTTCACAAGCGCTTGTGAAGACTTCCGGAGATCGAGCCTTAGCGATCTCTTTCCTAAAGGAATTTATTAACTCGGTTCGAGCTAAAAGTGGCCTCTTCAGCTTACTTGCTCGAGAAACAAAGCTTGCCGAAGACTTAGCGTGGCTTTTTGGACATTCACCTTATTTATCGCAGATTCTTTGTCAGCGCCCCGAGCTGCTGGATTCATTTGTCTACCGCAATCAAGATCTTCAGCGGCAAGAATTTGATCTTTTGCTGGAACAGCTCCTAGAGAAGCGCTTACTGAATGAAATTATTCAGGGCACTGATTTTTTTAAAACTCAAAATGTATCAACAGTTTGCCAAAACCTAACCTCAGTTGCAGATGAAATTGTTATCGAACTGTTGCGCGCTTTGGAAGCTGAAGATTTAAAAATTTTAGCTTTAGGGAAATGGGGCGGACAGGAACTGGGTTTTCAATCGGACCTTGATTTTATTTTTGTTCTTGAGGGCGAACCGCAGGAAAAACATTTTAAGTTGGCCCGTCGAATTATTTCCCGCCTGACTGAGCCTCATAAAGGTGGTTCTTTATATGCGATCGACATGCGCCTTAAGCCTTCAGGAAAAGCAGGGCCTCTGATTGTTCAGCGTAAGGAATTGCTTCATTACCTGCGAACCAACTCTGAGCCTTGGGAGCGCCAAGCTTATTTGCGAAGTCGCGGAATATTATGGGATGCTCAGGAAATCAGAGAAGCATGTTATTCGCGCGAAATTGATTCTGAGGCCATGAAACAACTTCGGCACATTCATCACCAGCTGATCAAGCCGGCTGAACTGGATTTAAAATATTCCGAAGGTGGAATGTTAGACATCGAGCTTTTTGTGCAGACTTATTTACTGACCACTAAACAACTTTTGGAAGGTCCGTCCTCAACATTAAAGATGTTAGAGCGAATTCCAGACGCGAACATATTATCGAAGAATTATTCAGAGTTGCGTCTGAAAGAGCAGTTTTTGCAGCTGATCAGCTCTGAGGGCCATTCCGACCTATCCCGAAAAGCTGACTATATTCAAGTTCTTGCCGCACTATTTAAAAAGTCCCAAAATGAGTTAAAAACAGACATACTGGCACTGCTTTCGGAAAATACTAAGCTGCTCAATCAACTTGACCCTCGCAGGTCGACAGGATAACTGCTAGAGGCTCTTGAACATTTTAGAGGAGGATTTTTTGTCTGAACATAAGGGTCTGATCAAAAAGGTACTTTGGATTTATCTTTTTGCATTTGCGCTAGTAGCCTTCAGCTTTCACTCGGAAGCGAAAGAAAATACAAAATCAGAAACAAAAAAAATCGATAAAACTACCGACAAACTTGAGAAAAAAGGAAAAGAGATGATCGCAGAATTCGAAACCACCATGGGAAATTTTAAAATTCGACTCGAGAACGAAAAGGCACCTAAGACGGTTGCTAATTTCGTTGGATTAGCAGAAGGCACAAAAGAGTGGACCGAGCCAAAAACAGGCAAAAAAGTAAAAAAGCCATTTTATGATGGTTTGATTTTTCACCGCGTAATTCCTGATTTTATGATTCAAGGCGGAGATCCTTTAGGCACGGGCACAGGCGATCCAGGATATAAATTTGATGACGAATTTGGCCCGGATTTAAAAAATAAGCGCGGTGCTTTATCAATGGCAAATTCAGGCCGAAACACCAACGGCAGCCAATTTTTTATCACGGTGATTGATACACCTTGGTTGGATGGAAAACACGCCGTGTTCGGTGAAGTAATTGAAGGCATGGATGTTGTTGATGCCATTTCAAAAGCTAAAGCCAGCCCCGACAATCGCCCTTCTGAACCGATTGTTATGAAGCACGTAAAAATCATCCGTAAGTAATTTTTGTAAAATTTAAAGTGATTAAAAAAGAGCCTCGCATGGGCTCTTTTTTTATTTATCGTTAGTGACGATCAAGATTTCAATGCGACGATTTTTTGCGCGATTGACTTCGGTATCATTGGCAACCAAAGGCTTTTGATCAGCGTAAGAAATCGCCGCAAGCCTTGCTGGATCAATTTGATGGTACTTAATAAGATATCTAACAACACTTGTGGCACGAAGGCTTCCTAGCTCCCAGTTACTGTCAATTTTATCGCTGACAATCGGCGTATCGTCAGTGTGACCTTCAATGATTACTTTACGATTAGTTTCTTTTAAAATTTCCGCCACTTTATCCAAAGTTTTTAAGGAGGATAATTTCAGCTTATTAGACCCGACTGGAAAAAAAGTGGACGCGGCTAAGGCAATACGGGCGCCAATTAAATCATGATGAACTTTTGAAATACCTTCTTTTTCTGACCCTTCTAAAGATTTATTTAATTTTCGGCCAACATAATCTTGCACTTCTTCAGCGCCGCCCTGCTTTGGAAATCCCTCGATGGGATGACCAAGCTCTGGAACAAAGGCCTCTGCGCCAGAAACCGGTGCCGCGGCTTGGCCTTCGCCACTTCCTTGACCGACGTAAGCAAGCTTCAAATTTTTTCGGACTGAGTCTTCGAATTTTTTCTGTTTATCTTCGTTGTTGTTTGAGGTCGCATACATCACGACAAAAAATGCAAAAAGCAGAGTGATAAAATCAGCATAAGAAACAAGCCAACGCTCGTGATTCTCGGGTTCTTCGTGACGCTGCTTGCGGGCCGCCATCAAATAACTTTCTGATAATCTTGTTCAAGGTAGGCCATGAGCTTTTGCTCAACGATCACCGCAGGCAATCCTTGGGTGATCAACAACGCGCCTTCTAAGACTAAGTAGCGATGATGAATCCGGTGCTGAATTTTTTTCTTAATTTTAAAACCCATGGGCAGAAAAATCAAATTGGCAAAAGACACTCCGTAAATTGTAGCAACGAATGCAACCGCAATACCGCCGCCTAATTTTGAAGTATCACTTAAATTTCCCATGATATGAATAAGTCCTAAGACCGCACCGATAATTCCGATTGTCGGTGAAAATCCCCCGGCATCTGCCCACACTTTAGCACCAGCATTCAAGCGATCTTCTTCAGAATGGATTTCTACCTCAAAGGTATCTCGGATCACTTGTGGATCAACTCCATCGACAATATTTCTTAATATTCGTTTTAAAAAGGAATCTTTAAAACCTTTAATCAAACCCTCAATGGCAACGGCGCTATCTTTTTTTGCGATTTTCGAACAACTGACAATATCTTTTATATTTTCTAAAGTCGGTTCATCGCTATCTTCACGAAAAGCTGATTTACCCAGGCTGATAGCCAATTTTAAATCTCGACTGGGATTTGAAACCATGACGGCACCGATGGTTCCACCGAGGACAATAATAAAAGCAGTCCCTTGCATCAAAGATTCAAGGTGGCCACCCTCCAGAAGATTCCCTAGAAGAATTGCGCCAAGACCAATTAGAAGACCGAACCAAGTTGATTTACTCATGGTGGTTTAATTGTGCCATAGACATCTGTGCATAACACCTGGACTTTGTACGAGATCAACTCTACTTTCTAAAAGGTGCAGAATTTAGATCGCAGTCTACTTTATCTGATCAACACTTTGGGCTCGACTCAATGGCTGAATGTATTTTTCCCGGCGATCACAGATCTTCATAAATCCCCTTATTTTGCAGTGGTGGTAATCCCACTTTTTTTAGGTCTTTTTCTGTGGCATCACAAAAAAAAAGGGCTTTGGCTTTTTTTAGGTCTTATCCTTTGTCTAGGACTGACTGATTTTTCCGGCGCTCAAATTAAGAAGACTGTCGGCCGACTTCGCCCTGGAGATGCAGCCGGTGTAGAGGTCACAGTTCGATCGCCTTACGGAGGCTTCAGCTTTCCGTCTAATCATGCAAGCAACCTTTATGCCCTGGCGACTTATTCAAGTTTTTTTGTTCCGCAATTATATTGGCCGACTTTTGTGATCGCCACATTGATTGCCTACAGCCGAGTTTATAACGGTGTCCATTACCCATCCGATGTTTTATTCGGAGCTTTTTTTGGAATCCTGATGGGTTATCTTAGTTGTCTTGCCATGAACCGACTTTTTCGGTGGAAGGATGGTCGGTGGTACTAGTTACGGGCGCCAATGGATTTTTAGGTGGCTGGGTGGTTCGAAGTCTTCTTCAGCAAGGCCTACAAGTTCGTATTTTAGCCAGAGAAAAAAGTGATTTGTCAGATTTAGCGGGTTTAATTTTTGAAAAATCGATTGGAGATGTCACAGATTATCCATCAGTTTTAAAAGCCCTAGAAGGCATCAATTCCGTTTTTCATTTAGCAGGCGTGATTGGATATCAAAAATGGCAAAGACCACTGATGGAGCAGGTGAATATCGGTGGAACAAAAAATCTTTTAAAGGCCTGTAAAGAAAAGGGCATCAAAGATTTTGTCTATTTATCTTCAGTTGTTGCCATTGGTGCAGGCTTTAAGCCTGATCAGATATTAAATGAAAATTCGC
>JAYWDA010000398.1:0-3998 GCA_043780105.1 Pseudobdellovibrionaceae bacterium
CAAAATCCGACATCACAATTGGTCCGCGAATCTTCGGGCTTTTCGGTTGCACTTTCGAATGAAGATATGTCCTTAGATGTGCGTGGAAAGACCGTGGAAAGTGCCATCGAAGATTTGGAGATGGCTTTAGACCGAGCCGCTCAACATCAGGAAGATCGCATCAAGGTGATTCACGGCCATGGTACAGAAGCTTTGAAAAAAGCGGTTCGCGCCTACTTGTCCCGCTCAATTTATGTTAAAAAATGGAAGGCCGGTTCGCAAGAAAATGGTGGCGACGGCATCACTTGGGTCGAACTAGATTCAAAATAGAAGAAGGTTTAAAAATGCTTCCACTTAAAGACCCGCGGGGACCACACCTTTTTGAAATCTCGGACGACGCTGATTTAGGCACCGCCGATCAGCTTTTGAAAAAGTCGAAGGGACGGCCCCTGATTGCACTCAATGCAAAAAATGAAATTTCCGGTCTTCTCACTGTTCGCAAACTCTGTGCCACTGACCTCTCAAAAAATAATGGAAAAAAAGTTAAGAATTTAATGATTTCGAAAATCCTTGTTGTCTCTAGGGATGGACTTCTTAAAGACCTATGCCTAAGAATGATTAACGAAAACTTGGTGGGCTTTTTTATTTCCAATCAGGGCCAAATTGAAGCTGCCATCGCCAGCGAAGACTTGCTTAAAATTATTCACCGACTCCTGGTCAAGACACCAGAGACCTCCGCTTTAAATGATCATTTTTTTAAAGCCACAATTGGGCAATATTTGGAAAATCCGATAGCTCTTGAATCTTGAATTTAGTTCTCTTGCCCTTGCTTTGATAAAACATAATTTTCACGAATCCAAACTCTGACATGCTGTAAAAACACATCCTGCATACCGAAAAATACAAAATGGTTTTCAAATAAACCTTTTTCCGCTTCATTTTCTTTATTAAAATTACTGGTCGCTAACATCACGGGCTGCCCGATCTCCATGGGAAACCATAAGATAAATCGCCGGAAAGATCCCACGGTGATGGCGCGGTAATAATTCATGACCAAGCCCGCCTCAGACATTTCTGTGACCTGGATGGGATTCCCCACTTCGAATTTTTCTTTTTTTATAAACTGCTTTATTTCAATGGGGCTGGTCGGGTTCAAAGCCGGAAATTGCAAATACATCATTTTGACAAAATAACTGCGCTCAACGGGCTTATAAAAAATATTAGAAAAAAACTTTCCTAAAGCACGAAAGCTTGTATCAGTTTTTCGATGCTTTGCTAACACTATCATTTCCGGCTTATAGGACGCCTGATCGGCACCTTTAACTCTTTTTTTCAAACGCTCTAAAATTAAATTCCAATGTGTTAAATCATCTTCGCGAACAAATTGTTCAAAGACTAAAATACCGTCCACTTTTTCAGGCATTCGACTTTGCGCCACTTGCCACTTCTGGCGTTCGGCTTCCGTTAACTCCGCAAAAGTCAGCTCGACAAGATTTAAATTTCCGTCTTTTAGGTTTTGCTGACTTTCCAGCCGAAGAAAATAATCTTGATCCTTATTTTTTAAAGTAAGAATTTTATCGTCCAAAGGATTCAGTGCTCCTTTGATCATGTCTAGCAGCTTGTTCCGCTCTTGGCCCAGCATCCATTGAAAAAATTCAAGCTTCACTAATTCTGAAGAAAAAAATCCAAGCATTGTTTGGGCCGCTGTTATTTCTGGAATTGTTTTAATTAACTTCTTTGAAGTCGCATCAAACTGAAATTTCATTTTTACGCCACCAGGAAAGGCCGGTGGCGGCTTGACCGCAGGAGCTTGCAAGGCAGGATCTAGATCCACTAAAAATTCACTCATGCTTTTATAAGCGACAATTTTAACATTAGAAAAACTTCGCTCTAAAGAGCCTGCTAATGGAGCTGCCCCGAATTCATCTGGGTCAATAACAACGATGCGAACAAAGCTGATGGATTGCTCGGCTCGCCATTTAAAATCAAATTCTTTTTCATTTTTTCCTAAAGCATTTTTTCTGAAGTCGATCAGCTGTTCGGGTTCAACCCCATAAAACGTAAAGGCCGATCGATAAAGATTAGGTAAGATGGGATGCGGTTCGCACAAAGCGCAGCGAGCAAAGGCGTTTCGAGTCTTTCCTGATTTAAAAACATCGCTATAATATTTGCTAACAGCTCCAACCGGTAGGGGACGACTGCTGAGTGTGATAAATCCCATATCCGAATAAGCTTCCACTTCCACATCTTTCAACATTTCTATGATGGCGGAAGTTTTCATATTATGAAGTGTATTATTGCTGGGTGGATGGCGACCACTGATGGCAAAAATCAAGTGTTGCAGCAAAATCATTTTTTCAAAGGGTTTGAAAATTACATTATTAATAATTCGATCTTCCACCATTTCGATATCAAATCCAGGATTATCAAAGGCTGAAATAACGATCGCTGTTGGGTCTTCTTTGGTGCAGAGACCTTTTTGAACAAACAGAGCTTGGGTCTTTCTTAGGAGCGCTAGGTGTGGACTTCCCAAAATATCATTATCGCTTATCAAGAGGACTAATTGATCTGGCTCGGCCGATTTAGGGTTTGCGGCTCCTTCAGGAAGTGGACTCCCCACAAGGTCAGATCGCAATCCACCAAAATCAATCGGCTTAACTCCGCCTTTAGAAATTGCAGCGACACCCTCTTTTGCTAAAAGCTGAATCCATTTGGCAAAACCGTCTAAATCCTTAAATATTCGAGCTTCTAATTTTGGGTCAATTTTTTGAAGGGACTCCAAAATATCGTTGATAAATCGAATTTCTTTTTCAAGAATATAAATGAATTTCATGCTTTGATTATTTCACAGTTCACAGGCGAACAACAGAACAGCCCGCTCGAAGGTCTAGTTGAAGGTGTTGATAAAGAATTTGACAGGCTGAAGCCAGAAAAGCTACCTTCGCCCTGATGAAATCTCAGAATCAAAAAATTGTCTCTAAATTCGGCGGCACGTCCATGGGTGATGCGGCCTGTATGCTTCGCAGTGCCCAGATTTGTTTAGAGCGAAAATCTTGCCTTGTTGTTGTTTCTGCGACCTCGGGGACAACAAATCTTTTGATAGAATTGGGGCAAAGGGCCGAATCTGGAGCCTGGCTAGAGGTCGAACGAATTTTAAAAGTCCTAACAGATAAGCATTTAAAGATCGCTGAAGATTTAAAAATTTTGCAGCCGTCTTTGACCGCTCTCAAAGTGATGCTCGATGAAATGGCTTCAATGGCGAAAGGAATTTTTCTCTTACGGGACGGCAGCATTAAAGCCATGGATACTCTCGTTAGCCTTGGCGAGCGAATGTCCTCTGTGCTTTTTGCAGAAGCCCTTCGGCAAATTCAAACTTCCCCGCAAGATCAAGCCGCAGTGACTTGGATCGATGCTCGAGATTACATCATCACTGATCATCAATTTGGAAAAGCGCGCCCCCTGGTGGAGAAGATTGCAGAAAAATGCCTTCATTTGAACAACTCCAATTTTTATGTCACACAAGGTTTTATTGGCAGCACGATCGATGGCAGTACAACAACCTTAGGTCGCGGCGGCAGTGATTATTCGGCCGCTCTTTTTGCAGAAGCGATACAAGCTGACATTTTAGAAATTTGGACAGACGTTCCGGGCATTGCCAGCACAGATCCAAGACTTTATTCAAAAGCAAAAATGCTCAAAGAAATATCTTTCAAAGAGGCCTCTGAGCTTGCGACCTTTGGAGCCAAAGTCTTGCACCCCGCAACACTAGCACCTGCGATGAGAAAAAATATACCGGTTTTTGTCGGCTCAAGCTTCGACCCTGCTCAAAGCGGAACTTGGGTTCGACGCGAAGTCGAAGATTATCCCCTGATCCGCGCCTTGGCTTTACGAAAAAGCCAAGTGCTTGTGACTTTGACAACGCCAGAAATGTTGCATGCGCATGGATTTTTATTTCAGATTTTTAAAGTTTTTAATGACCATAAAATTTCCATCGATGCCATCACCACCAGCGAAATCAG
>JAYWDA010000399.1:0-3192 GCA_043780105.1 Pseudobdellovibrionaceae bacterium
ACAGGCGTTCCGATGAGCGGTGATGCTACAATTGTTAGTGCCGGAACAATCACATTAAAAAATACTGGAACAGCAGGAACATACGGAAGTTCGTCAGCAGTTCCGTCGATTACGACAGATGCGCAAGGTCGCGTAACGTCGGTTTCAACAAGTGCTTATCAAGACGCAACAGGTGCTGTAAAAGGTATTTTATCTATTGGAAATAATTTGCAAGTTGCAGCAGGTGTGATCAGTTTACAAAATGCAACGGCCACACAAACAGGTGCTTTGACATCAAGTGACTGGACAACATTCTCAGCGAAGTTATCAACAGCTTTACCAACAGGGCAAGTTTGGGTGGGTGCCGCAGGAGTTGCTGTTCCGCAATTTTTAAATAGTTCAAATGTTAAATCGACGGTGGCAGGCAACTGGTTTAATATTGCCGGTCCTTGTGCAGCTGGCGAAATTTTCAGTTACAGCGCAGTGAATGATCAAGTCAGCTGCTCAGCGATGGTCATGACCGGAACGCAGGTGGCGACGGCATTAAATGCGATTATGTCTGGTGATGGCAGTATCACTGTGGGCGGTGCCTTTACAATCGCAAATAATGCGGTGACGAATGCGAAAATTAACAGTGTTGCTTGGTCAAAAGTGACAAGTACGCCAACAACTATTGCAGGCTACGGAATTACAGATTCAATTTTAACAAATGCTGGCGGAGTCGTTTCGATGCAAGCTGGATTGAATGCGGCAAAACCTGGCGCAGGTACTGTTGGTCGCATCTATGTATCAACCGATACGCAAGAAATTTATCGTGATGATGGTGCCACTTGGATTAAAGTGGGATCAAGTGCAGGTTCTGGCGGAACAGTGACAAATGTCACAGGCACCGCCCCTGTCAGCGTTGCCACAGGTACGACGACACCAGTTATTTCAATGGCAAAATCAACAACTGCAGTTGACGGTTATTTATCAAGCACAGACTGGACAACATTTAATTCAAAATTAAATCCAAGTTTTTCAAACGTCACTGGTACTTTACCAATCGCTAATGGTGGTACGGGTTTAACTGCCACGGGTGCAAACGGTAATGTGATGTATGTTACGGGCGGGGCGTTCGCGACAGCTACACCAGACGCAGCTGGACTTGTTGATAAATCAAGTGCGCAAACAATTTCAGGAATTAAAACACACACGACGACAACGATTATTGATAATCAACAAGAAATCAGATTTCGGGAAGCAACTGGTAATGGTGTAAATTATATTGGTCTGCGTGCACCGGCCGCAGTTGCAGCCGATGTGACGTTTAACTTACCGATCGCTGACGGAACTGTGGGCCAAGTGTTAAAAACAGATGGTGCTGGTCAATGGGGTTGGGTTTCTGCCGCAACCGGAACAGTGACAAGTGTTACTTCAGCCAACGCAGATATTGGTGTTGCGACAACAACGACGACGCCGGTGTTAACTTTAAATTCTGGATTAGGCTCAAGTCAGATTGCAAAAGTTGGCGGTTCTGCGATTGCAAATAATACAGTGATCGTTGCAAACGGTGCTGGTGGTCTTGCAGGTCAGGCGTTAACGAATGGTCAATTATTAATTGGTTCAACAGGTGCGGCTCCGGTGGCAGCAACAATAACAGGTACCGCAAATCAGGTATCGGTCACAACCGGTGCGGGTTCAATTACTTTGGCTACGCCGCAAAATATTCATTCAGGTGCAAGTCCAACATTTACGGGTCTGACATTAAGTGCATTCGGAACAGCGGGATTTGTTAAAAATTCTGCAGCCGGAGTTTTATCTGGTGGAAATTCAGTGGTATTATCCACTGACGTGACGGGCACGCTACAAGTCGCAAACGGTGGAACGGGTGCAACAACATTAACAGCAAATTCAGTCTTATTAGGTAATGGCACAGGTGCCGTTACAGCCGCAGGTGCCATGACGAACGGACAAATTCTTGTCGGTTCAACGGGTGTGGCCCCGGTCGTTGCAACAGTGGGTTCATCAAACGGAATTTCGTTAACAACAGGTGCTGGAACTTTCTCGATCGCTACAAACGCAACAACCGCAACGGCAAATAATACACTCGTGATGCGCGATGGTTCGGGTGTGATGGCAGCCAACGGTGTTGGTTTCACAAATACCGGAACAGTTACAGTTTCTGCAGCGGCAGCGTCAGCGACCTACGGATTAATTTTACCTGGCGCACAGGGCGGGGCAAATACATTATTAAAAAATGATGGAGCTGGTAATTTATCATGGGCCACAGCAGGAACCGTGACCAGTGTCACAGGCACCGCCCCAGTTAGTGTAGCAACGGGCACGTCAACACCGGTGATTTCGATGGCGAAATCAACAGGTGCAGTAGATGGTTATTTAGCTGCTGCAGATTTTACAATTTTTGCAGCAAAAATGAGTTCAGATTTTTCAAACGTGACTGGCACATTGGGTTTAGCCAACGGTGGTACGGGCGCAACAACGGCCGGTGCAGCACGCACGAATTTAGGATTAGGAACAACCGATTCGCCGACATTCACGGGCTTAACTTTAAGTGGATTAGCAAACGGAATTGTGAAATCTACAACTGGCGTATTATCTGGTGGGAATTCTGTGGTGTTATCAACTGACGTGACGGGCATATTACCAGTCGCCAATGGTGGTACGGGTACTGCGACATTAACAGCAAATTCATTATTAGTCGGTAACGGCACAAGTGCGGTGAATTTCTTAGCACCGGGTACAGCAAATAATGTGATTTATGATAACGGAACAAACTGGGTCAGTGGTTCTGCAAATACAGCAAACTTAGTTGATAAATCAAGTGCACAAACAATTTCAGGCGCCAAAACATTTACGACGACAACGATTATTGATAATCAACAAGAGATCAGATTTCGGGAAGCAACTGGTAATGGTGTAAATTACATCGGTCTGCGTGCACCAGCCGCAGTTGCAGCCGATGTGACGTTTAACTTACCGATCGCTGACGGAACTGTGGGCCAAGTTTTAAAAACAGATGGTGCTGGTCAATGGGGTTGGGTATCGGCATTAACCGGAACTGTCGGTGTAGGTTCGGGTGGTACAGGAATCACTTCAGGCACTTCAGGCGGAATTCCATATTTCTCGACAGGAACAACAATGGCTTCATCAGCCGCATTAACTGCTAATGCAGTTGTCTTGGGCGGCGGCGCAGGTGCAACGCCGACAACA
>JAYWDA010000400.1:0-6062 GCA_043780105.1 Pseudobdellovibrionaceae bacterium
TTTTAAAAATTCCTGTGGATTTAGATCAAGAACAGATCGGACGCATTTTTTCGCAGCAAGATCTGATGGCGCTTCCGGTGATCGATGAAGCCGGTCATATGAAAGGGATTGTTACTTTCGATGACGTGGCCACCGCAATCCAAGAAGAAGCCACGGAAGATATTCATAAATTAGGAGGTGTCGAGTCTTTGGATGCCCCGTATATGAAAATTTCGTTCCGCGAAATGGTTCAGAAAAGGGCTACTTGGCTGGCCATTTTATTTGTTGGTGAAATGCTGACTGCAACAGCGATGGCTTATTATCAAGTCGAAATCGAGCGCGCTGTTGTCCTGTCCATGTTTATTCCTTTAATTATTTCATCGGGCGGAAACTCGGGCTCGCAAGCCACCACTTTAATTATTCGAGCCATGGCCTTAGGGGAAATTCGCCTGCGTGATTGGTGGCGAATCCTTTTAAAAGAAATTATGGTGGGCGCTTGTCTTGGAGCCATTCTTGGTTTGATTGGACTTTTGCGAATTAGTTTATGGCCTGTGGCTGAACAAGTTTACGGCCCACACTATAAAATGATTGCTGTCACTGTGGCGGCCAGTGTTCTAGGAGTTGTTCTGTGGGGAACAATCAGTGGCTCGATGCTGCCCTTTATCTTAAAAAAATGCCGCTTAGATCCAGCTTCAGCTTCAGCTCCGTTTGTAGCCACCATCGTGGATGTCACCGGACTGATCATTTATTTCACCATCGCTAGTGTTTTCTTAAAAGGAATTATTCTTTAAAAATTTTAAAATTTCTTCGACGCCTTTTTGCATCAGCGAAAATTCCATCGCCGGCTGATCTTTTTTATTGACGATTTGCTCTGGCAAAAAAGGCACGTGGACAAAAAGACAAGACTTGTTCATCAGTGATAATTCAGCCGTAACCTTAAAATACAAATAATTGCATACATAACTTCCCGCCGAAAATGAAATTTCTGCAGGAATTTTTTGTGCCATTAAACCTTGCTCAATTTCATGCAAAGGCCACTTGGAAAATAATGCTTTCTCTGCGGCCGAATCAATCACTCCTGGCTTTGGTGTGTAGCCACTTTCATCAGGTAAATAAGTTTCTACCCAGTTAAGGGCAACTCGTTCTAAAGAAATTTTATGGCGTCCACCAGCCTGTCCCACCATCACGACTTTGTCGTAATCTTGTTCACTTAAGCATTGGAAAAGAATTTCTGGAGCTTTTTTAAAAGACACAGGCAATATTAAAGTGTCCACCCAGGCATAGTCTGAATTTTCACCTAAGCTTCGAACTACTTTTTCACTGGGATTAACAACCTCTTCTAAAAAGGGTGCAAAACCCGTCAGGAGAAGACGCTTCACGGAAACCTCATAAAGCGGCGCCAGTCGCGATCTTGCTTTTCATAGCAATATCTTTCGTGCAACCGGCCGTCGCGTCCAATCCAAAACTCGAAATAATTTGGAATTAAATGCAGTCCGCCCCAGTGGGGAGGACAAGGAACCTCTTGGCCTTTGAAACTTTCTTCAATCTCTTTCATTCGATCGGTCAGAGCTTGCAGACTGCTGACCTCTTGGCTTTGTTGGGAAGCCCAAGCCCCAAGCTGACTTAAGCGCGAGCGAGTTTTAAAATAAGCTTCCGATTCAGCCCGAGTTAATTTTGCAATTTCACCCTGCACGCGAATTTGCTTGGCTAAAGACGCCCAAAAAAAATTAACAGCAACTTTTGAATTGTATTCGATTTCCTGCGCTTTTTGGCCACCGAAGTTGGTGTAAAAAGAAAGGCCTCCACGAACAAGGCCTTTATATAAAACCACTCGACTTGAGGGCTGTAAATTGGGACCGACCGTTGCCAATGTCATTGCATTTGGGTCTGTCAGTCCGGTGTCTTTCGCGGCTTGAATCCATTGATCTAAATGAACGGTAGGATCCAAGGCCGGATTAAACTGCATGATTACTTCTTTTTAGGAGCTGGAGTTGGTGCTGCCGGTTTTGGTGGTTTTACAACATCCAATAATTCAACTTCAAAGATCAACAATGAGTTAGGAGGAATTTTTCCACCTGATTTGTCAGCGTAAGCTAAGTCTGGCGGTACGAAAAGTTTGTATTTGCCGCCGACTTTCATCAATTGAAGCGCTTCGCCCCAACCTTTGATCACGCCACCGACTGGAAACTCAGCTGGTTCTTTACGGGCATACGAAGAATCAAACTCTTCGCCAGATAATAAAGTTCCTTTGTAATGAACACGAACCATATCGCTGGCTTGAGGAGTCGCGCCTGTTCCTTCTTTATCAACGATATATTGCAAGCCAGAAGCTGTTGTTTTAACGCCTTCAGCGGTTTTATTTTTAGCTAAGAATTCATCAGCTTTTTTCTTGTTTTCGCCGGCTTGTTCTTGGCTCTTAACATTGGCTTCCTGGCTTTTTTTCATCATCATTTCTTGAAGCTTTGTTTGTGCTGCCTTGATATCATCTTCGGTCATCTGATTTTTATCTTTAAGAACGTCAGCGATCGACATACCAACAACATCAGCATCAACTTCCAAACCAACTTGTTTAATGTTCTGACCAATTTGTCGACCAATCGCATAGCTCACCTTTTTTTGATCGGTGTCTAATTTTTTCTGACAGGCGACAAACCCTAACGAAGTCAAAACCACGAGCCCCAAATTTAATGCTTTCATTTCATCTCCTTGAAATTAACAATCTGTTTTCAAATGCGTACGCCATATCATCCAAGCAAAACCTGAGATTTAATAGAGTTAACATGACGTATAAAAATAAAACTGGTAGATTTTTGAAATGCTTCATTTGCCTTTATACTTTTTGGCGATCACCAGCCTGGCGTCATCAGCGACGTTGGTTCGACTTGCCGGAGCTCCGCTGGAAGTGATCGGTTTCTGGCGACTGCTAGTGTCCGCAGTTATTATCCTTCCTTTTGCTCTAAAAACAGGCGATCTTCGCAGATATTTTAATCCTTCCAATGGACCATCCAGGCAAAAAACAAAGTTGGAATTAGCTTTAGTGTTCTGCTCAGGACTTTTTTTCTTTGCTCATTTGTGGACATATTTTTACTCAGCTCAACACACCCGAATTGCCAACTGCATGATTATTTTTGCGACCAACCCGGTCTTTGTTTCCTTAGCTTCTTTTTTTGTTTTTCGTGAAAAGCTAACTTTAAGACTTGGCTTAGCCTATCTTTGTGCTGCCGTCGGCGTTTACGGGCTCGTCAGTCACAGCTTATCTTTTGAAAATGGCTTTGTCCTGGGTGACCTCTCCGCACTTCTGTCAGCCATGTTATTTGCCGTCTACCTCGTCACTGGCAAAAAAGCACGCTTGACGATGGCCAACTCAGAATACACCTTGATCGCTTATTCTATCGCAGCCATCTTATTCGGCACGAACGCTTGGTTCAGTCACAAAAGTTTCCTCGGCTACGGGCCCATCACCTGGACGGCAATTGGCCTTAGTATTTTATTTCCCACTCTGCTGGGTCACGTTCTGTTTTCTTATCTGATGAAGCGAATGAATTTAAATTTTATGAGTTGCGGTAAGCTGATAGAACCAGCTCTATCAGCTATTTTAGCTTTTTTTGTGTTCCAGGAAGAGGTGACTCGGGATGCTATCGGCGCCTTTTTTTTTACAACGCTGGCCGTGTTAATTCTATTTTTACCCATCGGAAATTTAAATTTTTTTAAATCAAAGACTTTGGAGAAATAAAAGAATTTCTTTCGAAGTTCCCTTGAACAAAATCTGCGGACTTCTTTTTTCAAGGCTGCCTAAATAGAGCGGGTCGTAATAATAAACTAATAATTTTTCAATCCAAACGCGATTAGATTCCAGATTTTTTTTCTCGAGATAGTCGTTTTGCGAAACCTGCAGATCGGCCATCAGCTCTTGAGTCCTAACCCCACCAAGCCTGCGCTGAATCGAAAGCAAACTTTTTTCATAGCGCTTAAAAAGCATGGATCCTTGGGTTTGATCACCTTGCCCAATCGCTGCATTTGCAATGTAATCAGCAAAAATATTTTCAACTCTTTGCTGCAAAGGTTCATCGACCCAGACAATTGGAGAGGCCCGCATCTTTACAAACAGACTCTCAGGAATCACATTTTGCCCGATCAAACGACTTTCATCTTCTAAAAGCACAGGCTTTTTAACAGAGTCCACCTCTGTGAGATGCAAAAAATCGTGCGCCAGTAGATTTTCAAATTGGGCTTGCTGTGGCTGGGGTTCAGATTCAAAACCAAATGCAGAGCCCCGGTGTTGGGCTCGCTTTTCAAGATCGATCGCTGCCATAAATCCACTCGCCGACCTTAATAGATGGGATTTTCCTCCTCCTGTAGGTCCTGAAATAAGAAGAAGTGGCCGCTCGCTGATATTTTTATTTAAGGATTCTAAAAACATTTGTCGCGCGGCTTTATAGCCACCCTCTAGACGCGGGACTTGCACTCCTGCCTCTGACAGCCAGGCCTGTGCTGTGCGACTGCGAAGACCCCCACGAAAACAGTACACCATCGAGCAAGGATTTTTTGCAAAAAAATCCTTCCAACCCGCAACTCTTTCGCTTTTTAAATTTCCACAGACCAGCTTTTCACCAAGCTGAATGGCAGCTTCTTGGCCTTTTTGTTTATACAGTGTTCCGACCTGCGCCCGTTCGTCGTCGTTTAAGATCGGCAAATTAACCGCTCCTGGAATGTGGCCGGCCCTAAATTCCACAGGGGCGCGGACATCCAGCAATGGATGGTTTTCATTAAAAATCATCGATACACGCAAGGCATGGAGCCTGCGGCTTCTTTGACCGAACCAATATGGCGAGCAAAGGGAAAGTGCTCAGTGATCTCTCTTAAAATCTTAGAAAGATATTTTTCATCGACTGATAAAAGAAGGCCGCCACTGGTTTGAGGGTCATGCAACAAAAGCCTTTGCAACTCAGACAGGGCCGAAACTTCAATTTTTTCTTGCGTGTACTGAGCATTTCCACGGTGTGCTTTAGTCAAAAATCCTTTTTCTAAATAGTGCATCGTTTGAGAAAACTGTGGCAAAGACTGCCAATCAATTTCAAGCTGAACTTGGCTAGCTAAAGCTAATTGCAAACTATGACCTGAAAAACCAAACCCTGTGATATCCGTCGCTGCATGCACTGCCAAAGCAGAGTCTTCAGATAAAATATCAATGACGTTGTTTAACCTTGTCATACTGTACAAAGCGGCTTCAATTTCAGATTCGTTAGCTTGTTGCCTTTTTAAGGCCGCCGTCAAAGCCCCCGTCCCCAGGGGTTTTGTCAAAATAAGCGCATCGCCTGGGCGAGCTTTATTATTGGCCCAAATACGATCGGGATGCACCCGACCTGTGACTGAGAGCCCAAATTTTAAAGTATCATCATCGATTGAATGTCCACCGGCTAAAACCGCTTTGGCTTCAGCAATCACATCACAAGCGCCCTGCAAAACATCAATGGCAATTTGCTCCGGTAAAGTCTGAGAAGGAAAGGCCAAAATAGCTAAGCAAGTTTCAGGCCTCCCTCCCATAGCATAAATATCACTCAGGGCATTAGCGGCGGCGATGGCACCAAAAATTTTGGCTGAATCGACAATAGGAGTAAAAAAATCCAAAGTTTGGACTAAGGCGATATCATCCGAAATTTTGTAAATGGCGGCGTCATCAAAAAGCCCACCATCCACTAAAAGAGCCTCGGGACGCGGTGGAAATCGCACTTGGCCAAGGATTCGTCGAAGGTCTGAGGCCGCAAGCTTGGCTGCACATCCGCCTTTTTGCACTGTCTGGGTCAATTTAATAGGTTCGCTCATGCACTGAGCTATATCACAGACTCATTCAAGGCTCAATCCTTCCCGCTTGATTCAGGCAGAGGCCTTAGGCAGAATCAGGATACGAGGTTAAAATGAAAAAGCTTTTGACAATATTTTGGGCATTCTCGGTGAGCCTAGGGATCGCACAAGCGGAAAACACTGCTCAGTCCCCCACACCAACACCCCCACCAGTAAAGAAAAATTATAACGCTAACATTTACGAGAAAGAAAATGCCGGCGGCCTGACTGCTAAAGTCAAA
>JAYWDA010000401.1:0-1797 GCA_043780105.1 Pseudobdellovibrionaceae bacterium
GAAAAATTAGACGGAAAAATCCCCTGTATGAGCGATCTTCGCGCCTTACTTGCAAGTCACCGCGACGATAGCATGAAAAAGTTTGCCGAGATTTTATATTCTTGGTGCGGAAATACGGCCTACGGAAAAATGCTTGATGGCACGACAACCATTAACCTTGAAAAAGATTTGGTGACGATTGAGGTCTTGGGGCTGAGTAATCACCCTGACCTTAAAGACATTCTGCTTTTGCTTTTGACCTCGTACATTCAAGACGCTGCGGCGGCTGATCTTGCTCGCCCATATTTGCTGATATGTGATGAGGCCGAGCGGTTTTTTAAAAGTGGAGAGCTTGCCAAGCAATTTATTATTAGCTGCTACCGCACTTGGAGAAAATATAACGCCGGAATTTGGTGCTTGTCGCAAAACTATCGGGACTTTTTAGCTGATTCAGAAATTCGAGATGCACTCATGCCAAACTCAACGAGTGTCATCATTTTGCGGCAGCGAAAAATTGATTGGAATGATTTTAAAACCACTTTCGATTTTAACGACGCACAAGTTGAGGCCATTAAAAGTCTGCAAGTTGTGAAAGGTGCTTACAGTGAGTTTTTCTTTTTGCAAGACGAAAATCAAACTGTGCTTCGGATGATTCCAGAACCTTTGTCATACTGGATTTGCACCAGTGACGGAAGCGACAAGGCCAGAATCAAAGATATGGAAGAAAAGCACCCTGAGCTTAAAAAAATCGAAATTCTACAAAAACTTGCTTTTGAAAAAGTAAGTGAAAGGAATCCTGCTTAATGGAATTAGAAAAAAATGAAATGAATCTGAAAAAATCTGTACCGTCAGAACTTCGCGCGGTGATTACGATTTTTTCAGCCGACAGTGAACTCAAAGCAAAAGCACTTACTCATGTGGACATTGAGGCCCGAGAGGTTAATTGGTACGCGATTGCAAAAAATCATTTTGGCAGCGGCCACGGCACTGCAATTTTATGGGCCAAAAGTATTTGGACGGCAAGACAGCCCACGCAACTTGATATTTTTGAGCGATCAACTTCGATGGACCTAAACGTCAGAAGATCCGTTCTCTGTGCGCTTTTAATCGCATGGGGTCTTGATTGAGAAAAAAGCGTTTAGGATTGGGTTTAATTTTTTCGTTAATGCTAGGAAGTCAGCCTGTAAGGGCTGACTTCTGGGGCGGCGACATTCCGATTTTGTTAGAAATTCTCGCGCAGAATATTAAGCACTATTACCAGTTTCAACAGATGATTAGTCAGGCTCGTAGCACCGAAGATTATCTTCGCGTCGTCAACGCCGGACTTGATAATTCGATGGGGCTTTTGACTTCTCTACCGATTAAGGACGAGGGAATTTTAGCGGATATTGAAAGCTTTAAGCAATCTTTGACCATGATTGAAAATGTTTATGGTGGAGTACCTAAAAGCAAAGAACAGCTTTTGCATTTGTTGAACGATCAAACGGTCGCAGAGAGTATCAGAATGGCAAACTCATTTAAAAAGTTTTCGCTCGATCAAGAGGAAAATTCTGTGCGAATTGCCATTCAATCACGACAAGCATCGCCCAAGGGTGCTGCACGGATGCAAGCCGAAACCAGTGCGCAGATTCTTCGGAGTCTGTCGCAGCTTATTCGGCTTAATACGCAAATGTTGAAACTTCAGAGTGAACAACTTGCCATGCAAAACAAGAACGGAAAAAACGAAGTATCAAGTTTTATGCGCGTGAATGATGGACTCTCGAATGGATTTAAAAATTTTAAACTCGATCTAAAACTCGGAAGATTTTAAGGAGGAAA
>JAYWDA010000402.1:0-8912 GCA_043780105.1 Pseudobdellovibrionaceae bacterium
ATGGCCATTGCTTACAATACCATCGCGCGCGAAGGAGAAGTCGTGCGCCCTTATGTGATCAGTAAAATTATCGATCAAGAAGGAAAAGTCTTAAAACAAAACTTTCCCCGTATCGTCCGAGATGTCACGGCTGGAAAAACTTCAACAGGAATTCAATATAGCAAAGAAACTTTTCGAACCGTTAAAGAAGCCATGCGCCGAGTGGCCAATGGCGCCAAAGGCACGGCCAGGTTTTGGAAAATTCCTGGCGTGCAAATGGCAGGTAAAACCGGAACCGTGCAGGTCATGGGTTTTTCGGCCAGTGATATTTACACCCGCTGTGAAACTCGCCCAATTTTACAGCGCCATCATGGTTGGTTTATTGCGTGGGCTCCTTGGGATAAACCTGAAATCACAGTGGCTGTCATGGCTGAACATGCTTGTCACGGAAACGTCGGAGCCGCCCCAATCGTTCGTGATGTGATTCAAGCCTATTTCCAAAAACATCATCCAGAAATGATTGCTGACGCCATAAAAAATAAGGCCGTTAGCCAAGCTAAAGCAAAGTCTGAGCCCGTGCAGACCCAGGAAGGTGAATAATGGATCTGTCGATGAATCTTGAGGATCGAACGCTATTTAAGCGCATCGATTGGAATTTAATATTTGTCATCGTGGCTTTAAACATTATTGGTTTAATTAATCTTTACAGCGCAACTCATGGGCCTAATGCCAGAGATGTGGAACCACTTTTTATTAATCAAATAATTTGGCTGGCCATTGGTTGGTGCGTTTTTTTTATTATGACTTTCTTTGATTACGTGATCGCAAGCCGCTTGGCTTACGCTATCTTTTTTCTGAATTTAATGGCGGTTTTGTGGGTGACCTTTTTTGGTAAGGTAGCCCTTGGTGCCCAACGGTGGATTGATTTTGGCTTCTTTCGATATCAGCCTTCTGAAACAATTAAGCTTGCTCTTATCATGGTCATGGCAAAAATTTTGGCTTCGCGAAATCCGATGGGGCGAGGAATGGGCGTTCGAGAGCTGGCCTTTCCGCTGATTGTTTTATTAGTCCCATTTGTTCTTATTGTCGAGCAACCGGATTTAGGAACAGCACTGATGATTGGTGCCATTGGTGGCAGTCTGATTTTATTTTCTAAAATTCGTCGAGTGATTTTAATGTGTGTGATTGTTCTAGGGGTGATCGGAATTTATGGAGCATGGAAATTTGTCTTAAGAGATTATCAAAAGAATCGGATTTTGACCTTTGTCTCTCCGGGAAATGATCCAAGAGGAACTGGTTACAATAGTATTCAGTCAAAAATTGCAGTTGGCAGCGGCCGCTTTTTCGGCAAAGGATTTCGCAAAGGAACGCAGTCCCAGTTAGAGTTTTTACCTGAACGGCATACAGATTTTATTTATAGCGTCCTTAGTGAAGAGCATGGCTTTGTCGGTAGCCTAACGACCATTGGATTATTTTTTATGTTATTTACAATTATTATTCGAATCGCCACCCATGCCCGAGATAAGTACGGTGCCCTGGTGTGTATGGGGGTTCTTTGTTATATCTTCTGGCATATGTTTGTGAATGTCGGAATGGTGATCGGGATTTTGCCGATTGTCGGTGTCCCGCTGCCACTTCTTTCTTATGGTGGCTCAAGCATGTTAACTACGATGGCGGGCTTAGGACTTGTTTCCAGTGTGGCCTATCGTCGCTATCTATTTTAATCAAGGAGTTGAATGATGAAATACAGTTTAAGAATTCTTTCTATGATGCTTGTTTTAGGGCCGACATTCGCGTGGGCGCAAAAAGTCGGCGTGCAGGTGGACCATATTGATGCCACTGAAAATACAACGATCGAGATTAAAAAAGGCGATCATCACAAAACTGAAAAGCAATTTGAGGTTATTGAGGGCACCGAGCAAATTGAGGGCGATGCGGCTCCGCTAATTCAAGATGCGCGTAAAAATTGGAAGACCGCCTGTGCAGAATCAAAAAAAGAATTCAAAGAATTAAATAAAGATAGCCAGATCCTATCCCTTAGCTGTGGCAGTATGACGTGCTCAACAGTCGCGATGGAAAGCACCTGTAAATCAGTGGGCCATCATAAACTTCGCGTGCAGGTTAAATAACCTCTCGCTTTGTTGTCTCATTCTAAGATTGAGGCGCTAAGAATCAGTCGGTGAAACTAAAAATCGTTACCACCCACTCTGCATGCAGTAGGGGCGCCTCAGGTTGACTGTCCTGCATTGATAAAACCAATGAATTAAACCACTTACAAATGGCACTCCTTTTGTACCTTGTTAGGTCACTAGGAGTTGTCAATGAGCCTCAAAAGAAAAGTCTCTACATTAGCTTCCCTTTTATTCTTAAGCATCACCTGCTTTGGATTTCAAAACTGGGAATACGTTGATTTAAAAGAGACATCTATTGCTCCCATTAGCGAGCAAGCAAGGCTGGCTCATGCTAAAGAGTTGCTCGGTAAGTTTTATCCCGGCAAGGCGGCTCAGCGGATTGAAGACATCAAAGACCTGAATCAACAAATACTAGATCAAGTGACTGAACGACTGCCGAAACAATATAAGAAATCCGCGCTGAAAGTGACTCAAACTTTAATTGAGGAAGCTGAAAAAAATAATCTAGATCCGGTTTTTATCATGGCGATGATTGAAACTGAATCTAAATTTAATCCTAAGGCTTATGGATCCCACGGAGAAATTGGTTTGATGCAAATCAAGCCAGATACGGCGGCGTGGATTGCAAAAAAATCGAAGGTCCATTTTAAAAATGCAAAGACTTTAGAAAATCCGTCTCATAATATTCGCCTTGGCGTGGCTTACGTCTCTTTTTTAAGAAAAGGTTTTAGCCTTGCTCCCGCAAAATATGTGACGGCCTACAATATGGGTCCTCAGAAATTGCGAGTGATGATCGCAGGTCATCAAAAACCCAAAGAATATGCTACTAAGGTCATGGCTAACTACAAAAGCCTCTATATGGAAATCAAGGACAGCTCTAAAAAGAGCCAGCTGAACGCAGCCCTCTAATCGTTCGAGAGCAAAAATTTCATTACTGGGGATTCTTGATGACAAAAAAAAGGCCCCTGGCTAGCAACTGATCTATGAAAAAAAATTACGTCGCTCTGCTGGTCGTTCTTTTCTTAGGCCCCCTTCATGCCGCTGCCGAATGTTTATTAACCTTTAATACCTACGGACCAATCTATGCCTCCAACGTCCATGGACGGGGAGTTCGAATTGTTGAAGAAATTAATCAAAAAAATAAATGTGATCTGATTCACTTCCAAGAAGCTTGGAGTAAAAACCAAATTGATATTTTTGATCAAGGTCTAAAAAGCACTTACCAAATTTACGAACCCAACAGGCAAGCTCGAATTGGCTTGATGAATTTCTCACTCCGGCCTTGGCTTGATGCTAAAACATATTCTTATCGGGCGAACTACGATGGCAAACTTTTCGATGACGTGCGAAAATTAGTGCATACAAAAAAAGCCTTTGCTGTTTTGGACGGAGCTCTCGCCGGGACTTTTTCCATGAATACCCATCTTCATCCAACTTCCGACCGTGTTCGTATTTTGCAAATGCTGGACCTTTTGAACTGGCGACTCCAACACAATTCGCAGCCGATGATTATCACAGGCGATTTTAATATGGATCCCAATTCTTTTGAGCATGTTTTTGTCATGAAAATATTAGATTTAGACGACTCTATGTTAGTTGTTAATGGAAGCTATCCGAAAAACTTTTGCAGTTATTGCGCCAGTAACCCCTTGGGTTGGCTGAGTGACGATCATACATTTGATTATGTTTTCTTTTCGCATTTGGCGGTCGATGAAGCCGGGTGGGTTCCAGAGCAGATTCAATTGGCCCTGACAGGTGAAGGGCGGCCCTTGTCTGATCACTATGGTTTGAAAGTGGATTTTCAATGGGGTCATGGAACTGCGTCAGATATTGATGCCGAAAAATCTAAAGCTGAAATGCTGCAGATTCTTGACGCTGCAGCCTCTCGAATGGCTGGCTTCGGTCCAGCCCAAGACTTGGGTTACATATCTTTGATCCGTCGAATTCGTGCCGAGGTGAAGACGGGGCAAGGGCCTTATGGTCAGTATTTTTCTCAAATTTTTAGTAAGCACTAAGGTTTTAAATACTTATTTTTTAAGATGGCCCGGTGTGAAAGCCTCGGGAAAAATTTCAGCAAAAGTAAATTCCTTCACTATTTTTTTGGTATTCCCAATCCAAACTTTTGTTTCTGGCGTGCCAAATTCTGAAATCACTTGCCGGCACATTCCGCACGGTGGCCAGGGGTCGATGTGATCACTGACAACGACGATGCCTTGGATGGGGACTTTAGCTCCCTCCGTGATGGCTTTCCAAATGGCCGTGCGTTCGGCGCACACCGTTGCGCCGTAAGAAGCGTTTTCAACATTAGCACCCGTAAAAATGGAGCCATCTGACATTAAAATACAGGCACCAATTTTATGATTTGAATATGGCGCGTAAGCTTTTTTTCGTGCGGCCACAGCTTTCCTAAATAAACTCTCTAAGTTTTTTTTCATGGAAGTTGAAATCCTTTGTCTCGTAAAACTTTGGCTAACTTCATTAATGGCAAACCTTGTATCGCCGTAAAATCTTCTGTTTCAATTTTTTCCATTAATGTAATTCCAAGTTTTTCAATTTTATACGCACCCGCACAATCTAAGGGTTGATCATGCTCCACATAGCGCTCAACTTCAGACCGCGTTAAATTTCGTAACGTCATGCGGGTGATATCCGTGAAAAGGACTTCACCTTGATCGCTAGATACACAGACGGCTGTGATCAGATCGTGGCTTTGGCCCGACATCGAAAGCAGCTGCTCAATGGCAGCTTTAACACTGCCAGGTTTACCAAGAATTTGGCCTTGAAAATGAACCAGCTGATCACCGCCAACCACCACCTGCCCAGGTGTTAATAGCGAACGGGCCTTTAAACCGGCTAAATGCTCAGCCAGTTTTTGGGGGGAAAGGCCTTTGTCTTTTTCGGCGTCCTCATCAATGCCTGGGGCCTGGGATTTAAAGGAAAGCCCAAGGCGTTTTAAAAGTTCCTGTCGATAGACAGAGGTGCTTGCTAATACCAGCTGTTTCATAGTGCCATTGAAGCATTATTTTCATTAGAAGCAAGACCCGCCTGGCAAAATCTGGTTTTTGTGGTCAAAAATAGGGCTTTCAGGTAGAAATAAGCCCTCACATAAAAAATGGAAAAATCGCTCGTGGATGTCCAAAAAAAATTAACAATGCCAGACGTTGCCAATGAGAAATCAGTGCATCTTTATTCGCCCCTAAACTGGGTAGGAATGTCTGAAATTCCATTGCCAGTCCAAGTTGAAATCGAAGGTCGACCGACAACGGTTTCAGCTCAGGTCGATGCGCAAGTCAGTTTGGATTTAAGCTCAGCTCGGGGCATTCACATGTCACGGTTGTACTCGGCTTTGCAGGCGTCCTTAGCTCAGAAATCATTAAGCTTTAAAACACTGGGTGAGCTGACAAAAGAATTTTTAAAGTCGCATGAAAGTTTAAGTTCGTCGGCTCGCGTGCGAATTCAAATGGAACTGCCTGTGCACCGCAAAGCGCTGAAAAGTCAGAATCAAGCTTGGCGGACTTATCCTGTGACGTGGATGGCAGAAAATCGCAAAGGCGTTGTGCGTTTTTGGCAAGAAGTTGAAATCACTTACTCTAGTACATGCCCAGCGAGCGCTGCGCTAGCTCGGCAGCTGATTCAAGAAAATTTTAAAGCTCAATTCCAGGCCGGCGATTTGAAATTCGAAAATATCCATCGGTGGTTGGGTTCGACCGAGGGCATTGTAGCAACGCCGCATGCGCAGCGAAGTTACGCCAAAGTCGGTGTTGAAGTGCAGGGCACCCAAGACTCTCATTTATTAAAAATTATCGATCTTGTTGAAGACGCTTTGCAAACGCCTGTGCAAACTTTGGTGAAGCGGGAAGATGAGCAGGAATTTGCCCGGCGCAATGGCCAGAACTTAATGTTCTGTGAAGATGCAGCAAGGCGTATCCAGAAGTCCTTGCAGTTCGAAGCGACCATCCAAGACTATGTGATTCACGTTAGCCATCAGGAAAGTCTGCATCCGCACAACGCGGTCAGCTTTTTATCCAAAACCCCTGAGAGCCGCCTAAAATCTCAATGGTAATCAGCCGATCTAATTGAAAATGATTCTTAATTAGTTGACCCCTCAGCCAGACTCTTCTAAAACTCAGCTTCAGAGGGAGTCTTTCTGTGAAAAAAATTTTAACGATGGTTCCTGAATTGCCCCGCCAAAAAGATGATGATGTTTTGGTCTTTAATGAATCCTATGAAGAAGATGATTTCAAAAGAGTGATTCGGGCTTTGCATTTAAAAGTCACGCATCAGCGGATGGCTATTTTAAAAACGCTGCACGAAGGTCGCCGCCATGTCACTGCACAAGAGCTTTTTGAAATGCTGAAACCAAATTTTCCAGAAATTGGCTTTGCCACTGTTTATCGATTTCTAAGAGCTTTGTCAGATGCCAGTTTTGTCACTGAAATTCGTATGGGTGGTTCACCTGCCAGATATGAGCTGACTCCAAAGTCCCATCACGATCATTTAACTTGTGTAAAGTGCGGAAAAATTTGTGAGTTTGAAAATAAAGCGATCGAAAACCTGCAAGAAAAAGTGGCCTATCAATTTGGGTTTATACTGACACATCATGTTCTAGAACTTTACGGTGTCTGCCCTAGCTGTCAGTCCCAAACGGTGGTAAATTAATCTTCTTATGAAGCCATCAATTGCGAATCTTTCATTCGAGGGAATCCAAGTTAAGGGTGCCCGCGAGCACAACTTAAAAAATATTTCCGTGTCCGTGCCAAGAAATAAAATAACTGTTTTTACTGGCTTAAGCGGCAGTGGCAAATCAAGTTTAGCATTTGATACCATCTACGCCGAAGGGCAACGCCGCTACGTCGAAAGTTTGTCAGCTTATGCTAGGAATTTTTTAGAGCAACTTAAAAAACCAGAAGTCGATTCGGTGACTGGTTTATCGCCAGCCATTGCCATTGATCAAAAATCTGTCAGCTTAAATCCCAGGTCAACGGTTGGCACCGTCACCGAAATTTATGATTATATGCGGCTGCTGTTTGCAAAAGTCGGCGTGCCAGAATGTCCGACCCATCATATTCCCGTGTCTTCACAAACGCCGCAGCAGATTCAAGCCGATATTTTTAAAAAATCAAAGGGCACCAGATTTTTTATTTTAGCACCGATGATACAAGGGAAAAAAGGCGAGTTTCTGGCTGAATTTCAAAAATGGGCCAAAAAAGGTTTTTTAAAAGCCAAGGTCGATGGTCAATTTATTCTGCTGGAAAATGCAGTGAAGCTGACCAAAACAAAATCCCATGAAATTGATCTCGTCGTCGATCAGTTGGTTTTAAAAGAAGGTCTTGATCTGCGCATGGCTGAAAGCCTCAACACGGCGTTAGGTTTAGCCAACGGCCGCGTCGTGATTGAAACAACAGACGGTGAACGAACCGCGTACTCACTTCATTCGGCTTGTCCGCAATGTGGTTACAGTTTTCCCGATCTCGAGCCCCGCCTTTTTAGTTTTAATAACCCACGCGGCGCCTGTGAAACTTGTCACGGCTTAGGAACTTTAGATTTAGTCGAAGAAGAAGTTTTTGAAGAGTCCGAAGTCGGCGCTCGCAAATTAAAAGAAGTCGAATGGCATGTGAAGGGCAAAAAAAAATCTACAGCTGATGACGAAGAGGAAGAAGAGATCGAAATTCATGCCTGTCCTGATTGCAAAGGAAATCGACTCCGGCCCGAAGCTTTGAATGTGAAAGTTCAGTCCAGGCACATCGCCGATCTTGCGCACTTAAGTGCGACCGAACTTTTAGAATGGATGCAGTCTTTGAAGTGGGGCGCCCGCGATACTTTAATTGCTGAGAAAATTGGTTTACAAATAATTTCAAGGTTGCAGTTTTTAATTCGTGTGGGAACTGGCTATTTAAGTATGGACAGATCTTCGCGAACTTTGTCAGGCGGCGAGGCTCAGCGGATCAGGCTTGCGACCCAAGTGGGCTCCGCTCTGATTGGAGTTTTGTACGTGATGGATGAGCCTAGCATTGGCCTGCATCCACGCGATCATCATCGCTTGCTAGAAATTATCGGTGAGCTTCGCGACCGCGGAAATACAATTATTTTAGTCGAGCATGATGAAGATACGATCAGGTACGCTGATCATGTTGTCGATTTAGGTCCACGGGCCGGTCGCTTAGGTGGTGATATTTTATCCATGGGTACACCTGACGAAATTGAAAAAGATGAAAACAGTCTGACCGGTAGATACATGAGTGGTGAGCTGCGAATTCCAGTTCCACAGGTGCGAAGACCAGGAAATGGGAAAAAAATAAAATTAACGGGCGCCAAAGGAAATAATTTGCGCAACGTCACGCTGGAAATTCCTTTAGGAACATTGACGGCGATCACGGGCGTGTCGGGCTCGGGAAAAAGCACCTTGGTGCTAGACACTTTATATAGAATTTTAGCCAAAGAACTTTACCGGTCTCAGGCCAGCCCGTCTTCGTATGAAAGAATTGAAGGCATTGAGCATATTGATAAAGTGATCGATATCAATCAACGCCCGATTGGTCGAACGCCACGATCCACGCCAGCCACTTATGTCGGGCTTTTGCCATTAGTTCGAGATCTTTTTGCAAATCTTCCGGAAGCTAAACTGCGCGGTTATGAACCCGGACGTTTTAGTTTTAATGTGAAGGGTGGCCGTTGTGAGGCTTGTCAGGGGCACGGCCAAATTAGAGTTGAGATGCATTTTTTAAGCGATGTTTTTGTGAAGTGTGAGACCTGCCAAGCTAAACGTTACAACCGCGAAACTTTAAATATTAAATATAAAAA